>DASZNG010000172.1:0-3123 GCA_035551535.1 Acidimicrobiales bacterium
TGCCGCCGGTCGATGAGCAGGGTGACCAGCCAGCCGACTGCGGAGACGGCGAACACCGCGGCCACCACCGGGAGGGTGGAGATGTCGGTCTGGATGACGAAGGAGCCGACCAACAGGGCGCCCAGCAACGAGAGGGTCGAACGGTCCAAGGCCGCGGCGCCGAGGATGGTGAACAGCACCAGCGGGAGGATGACGACCATCGGGTTCCACGGGCTGACCAGCGCGCCGAGCCCCCCCTCGGAGTAGGTCATGCTGCCCGGCCCGGTGATGGCCAGCAACCCGGCCAGGACTCCGATCCACACCGCCGCCCACAACGCCCGGGCCGGGGTGGTCCGCCGGCGCACCACGCCCACGCAGGCCAACCCGGCCAGCGCGTTCAACAGGGTGGCCCCGAAGAACTCCGCCCGGGCTCCGGAGCCGAGGATCCGGTAGGACAACGAGAGCAGGTAGAAGTAGCTGGGGCCCGGGTGGTTCCAGTTGTTGTGGTCGAAGACCCCGAGCTCCTGTCGCCAGTGGAGCGCCTCCCGGGTGTGGAGATCGATGAGGGCAAGGTCGTCGGGCAGGTAGATGCGCGGGCCCGACGCGGCCAGGAATCGGATGAGGATGATGGCGAAGGGGATGGCCAGGACGGCAAACGCCAGCACCGTCATCCACGACGACCGGTCATGGGTGGACGGGGGCCCGGGCTCGACGGCTGAACCCGGGATCCGGTCGCCCGGTGCCTCGGGGTGGGGGCGGGTCGTCGCCGGGTCCGGGTGCATGTTCCGCCGATTGTACGAGCCGGGCGGAGTTGCAGCCGGAAGGGGCGGCCGTCACCGAGGCCGCTCGGCGTACCGGCTGACGCCGCCGATCAGGCGCTGATGTTGGGCGCCGGGGTCTTGATCGACGACGAGCCGGAGCCGTAGACGTCCTGCCAGTTGCCCTGGGAGGGCTGGGTGGCGCTGGCCGGCCCCATTGCGATGACCGCGTAGAGGTTCTCCATCACCCGCAGCAGGGGTTGGGTCACCCCCGGGATCGCATCGGGCACCACGTTGGGGGGGATCAGGGTGCTGTTGACCAGCGAGCCGATCCAGGTGGCGTTCCCGGTGGAGAAGACGCCACCTCCCTGGGGCACGGTGTACCAGGTGACGTCCGAGTAGTTGCCGCCCCGGTTGGGGACGACCGAATGGGCCAGGACATCGAGGTTGGTCGGGCTCGAGGCCCCGGGCACGTAACGGTCGAACTCCCCCTGGACCACCTTGGGCAGGCTCTGGTTCTGGGTGAATCCGGTCCCGGCGAACACCCAGGCATTCGGATCGGTGACCACCATGGCGGCGTCGGCGGCGACGTCCTGGTAGGTGCTGCCGATCAGCTCGCTTTCGGGCTTGGACACCGGCGCCTCGGGCCAGTTGACGGTGACCCGGGAGTTGTCCACCCCGGTGAGCGGATCCTCACTCGCCGACTTGTAGCAGATCTGCTGGCGGTTGGCCCCGAGGTTGGACGGCTGGAACCGGATCTGCCGGTAGCAGGCGTTGGCGCCCAGAAACGCCACGTTCACCCCGCCCGCCACCGACTGGATCCCAGCCGTCCGCATCTCCAGCGACCAGTACTCGTCATGGCCCAGGCTGATCAGCGCCTGGTGATTGTTCAACAGCTGGGGCCGGACGTGGAAGTCGATATCCGTCCAGTAGGTGACGTCGAGGCCCATCTGCTCGGCCTGGTAGATGACCGGGAACTCGTTGCCCACGAAGTCGGACGCCCCCGACGCCCAGTCGTGGTCGTAGGGACGATCGAAGCTCACGATCCGGGCGCGGTGGTTGAAGTCGCCCCCGGCGGGATTGTGGGTAAAGGAGAGGGCGCCGCCCCGGTTGCCGTAGTACAGGCTGTACCCGCCCCATCGGTTGTAGGCCTGCCAGGTGGTCACGCTCGACTGGATGACGATGGCGGCCTTGGAGGCATCGTCCCTCACGCACAGCGGAACGTACTGCTGTTCGTTGTCCGGCCCGACCAGCTTCAACAGGTAGGCGCCAGGCGGCCAGGCCGCCGTCACCGGCACGCGGATCGACGGTTGCCAATTGCACTGGATGGTGTTGGTGGGGGCGACCACGGTGGGTTGGGCCTGGCGGACTCCCGTGGCTTCGTCCGATTGCCATATCAACCGGGCGCCGATGCCCTGGTAGTAACCCATCCGGTAGGCCTCGACGTGAAAGTGGGGCGCCTTGGTGCTTACGAACAGGGTGACGGTGTCTCCGATGGCCGCGCTGCACTGGTTGGAGTAGCCCTCGATGTCGCCGGCCTGTTGGGGGGTATTCACCCACCAGGCATGGCCGGTCTTGGCATTCTCGGCGACGATGGCCGGGTTCACCGGGACGGTGACCCCGTCGGCGAGCTTGGTGTTGGTGACCGTGGGGGTGGCGGTGGCCGGCTTCTTGGCCTTGGCCGGCGTGGGGGCGGTGGTGGGTTGGCGTGAGCCGCCGACAGTCTCGGCGACGGCGAGGGCCACGGCCCCGGCCGCGACCACGCCACCGGTGGCGGCCAAGGTGATGAACCGCCGGCGGTGCATCCGGGCTCTCGACGCCATGATGGCTTCGTAGAACGGGGTGCCCGGGGAAGGTAGCGGCCGACCCCGGGTGCCGCCCCGGGGCGGCGAGCCACCGCGCTCGGGTGCAACCTCGGGATCCACCGCCCTACTGTACCGGTCCTCCGGGCCAGAATTTGGCCGGTATCGTCAGGATCCAAGCGGCTTCGAACGGTGCGCGAAAGGATCAACACCCATGCGGTTCGAACTCATTTCCCCCCGTCGTGCTGGGAGTACCGTCGGAGCCGTCGGATGATCGGGCGTCGTGAGGTCCGAGACGAACACCTCGGCAACGAGCTCGAACTCCGCGGGTTGTCGACCTCCTACGCGGCGGCGGTCGACTTCCGGGACGGGGACCGCTTCGCGTCCCTGTTCGTCGAGGGCGGTGAGCTGGTGGTGCCGGACTACCCCGCCGACTTCCGGCCGGTGATCACCCGGTCCGGGCATGAGGAGTTGTGCCAGATCCCCGGCCGGATGGCGCACTACCGGTGCACCTTCCATCTGGTGTCGAATCACGAGTTCGACATCGACGGTGACACCGCCAACGGCAATGTGAGGTGTGTCGC
>DASZNG010000173.1:0-6478 GCA_035551535.1 Acidimicrobiales bacterium
GGGGCGCGGGAGGGGGCGGCCGACGCGGTGTTGGCCGCGTCGATCTTCCATCTGGGGGAATTCACCGTGGGCGAGGCCAAGGCCCACCTGGCCGCCGCCGGGGTCCCCGTCCGACCGGCCTGAGTGCCGCCGACGAGACCGAACGGCGCCAGGCCGACCGACGGTCCGGAAGGGGATCCCCCCGGCGTTGGTAGCCTGGTGGTGTGGCAACCGCGACCCCAGTGACCCCCGACATCAGCCGCGAGGGCGTCGGCGACGCCCCCAAGCAGCCCATCACCGTGCTGGCCGACCGCGTCCTCGTCCAGGTGGCCGAGGCCGAAGGGGAGCGTCGTTCGCGGGCCGGGATCCTGATTCCGGCCACCGCCCACGTGTCCCGCCGACTGGCCTGGGCCGAGGCGGTGGCCGTCGGCCCCCACGTCCGGACCATCAAGGTCGGGGACAACGTGTTGTTCAACCCCGAGGACCAGTTCGAAGTCGAGATGCACGGGGACGAGTACGTCATCCTCCGGGAGCGGGACATCCACGCGGTGGCCTCGACCCGGATCGACGGCGGCACCGGCCTCTATCTCTGAACCTCCAGCTGACCTCTATGCCCACGAACCGGGAGCCCGTCTGGTGAGTACCACCGAGAAGCACACCAATTACAAGGCCACGCCCGTCCCGTTCACCGCCGCCGAGTTGGCCGGGGTGGCCTACAACGCCGACGGCCTGGTGCCGGCCATCGTCCAGGACGCCTCCGACCGGGCGGTGCTCATGTTCGCCTGGATGAACGAGGACTCGCTCCGGCGGACGCTGGAGACCGGGCGGACCTGGTTCTGGAGCCGCAGCCGCCAGGAGTTCTGGTGCAAGGGCGAGACCTCCGGCGACCGCCAGTACGTGCGCAGCCTCAGCTACGACTGCGACGGCGATGTGCTGCTGGTCGTGGTCGACCAGGAGGGGAAGGGCGCCTGCCACACCGGTAACCGGTCCTGCTTCTACCGGTCCTTCGGCGACGCCACCCCGCCGCCATGACCGGATCGGGATCCGAATCCGGCTCCGGGACGGAGTCGGGCTCCGGGCCGGGGGCGGTCGGCTTCCGGTCGCTGGCCGCCAAGCACCGGATCGTCCCGGTCTGGCGCGAGCTGATCGCCGACACCATCACCCCGGTCGGGGTGTTCCTCCAGATCGTCGGGGCCGGGGACCGGGTCGGGTTCCTCCTCGAGTCGGTCGAAGGGGGGGAGCGCTGGGGCCGCTACTCGTTCGTGGGCCGCAACCCGCTGGCCACCGTGAAAGCAGTGGCCAGCACGGTGACCACCTCCGGGTCACTCGATCTCGACGCGGTGACCGACGACGCCGTCAGCGGCGACCGCGGGGTGCTGGCCGCCATGGAGGCGATCCTCAACGCCTTCGAGTCACCCGAGCTGCCCGACCTCCCCCCGCTCCATGCCGGCCTGGTCGGCTACCTCGGGTACGACGTGGTCCGGGAGGTCGAGCACCTCCCCGACGTCCCGCCCGACGACCTCGGCCACCCCGACGCCATCCTGGCGGTGATCGGCCAGCTGGCCGCCTTCGACCACTGGCGCCAGCGGGTGGTGCTGGTCGACAACGTGGTCATCGACCCGTCGTGGGGGATCGACGAGCTCGAGGCCGCCTATGCCGCCGCCCAGGGGCGGCTGGACGAGCTGACGGCCGACTGCTTCCGCCCGCTCGACGAGCCGGCCCGGCCGCTGCCGGCGACGGCGCCGAACCCGCCCGACGTGAAGCGCACCATGTCCGACCGCCTCTACCAGGACGCGGTGCGGGTGGCCAAGGACCACGTGACCGCCGGGGACGTCTTCCAGGTGGTGCTGTCCCAGCGGTACGACCTTCCCTCCCTGGGGGTCGAGCCCTTCGACGTCTACCGGGTGCTCCGGCTGGTCAACCCCAGCCCCTACCTGTACTTCCTCCGGTTCCCGGAGGTGACGGTGGTCGGGGCCTCCCCGGAGCCGATGGTCCGGCTCCGCGACGGGACGGTGATCTCACGGCCCATCGCCGGGTCCCGCCCCCGGGGCCGGACCCCGGAGGAGGATCTCCGCCTCCAGGGCGAACTGATCGAGGATCCGAAGGAGGTCGCCGAGCACGTGATGCTGGTGGACCTGGCCCGCAACGACGTCGGCCGGGTGGTGTCGTTCGGGACCGAGCAGATCGACGAGATGATGGTGGTGGAGCGCTACAGCCACATCATGCACATCACCTCCCAGGTGTCGGGCAGGCTGGCTCCCGGGAAGGGGCCCATCGATGTCCTGCGGGCGACCCTGCCGGCCGGCACCCTCTCCGGCGCCCCGAAGGTCCGGGCCATGGAGATCATCGACGACCTCGAACCGACCAAGCGGGGGGTCTACGGCGGGGTGGTCGGGTACCTCGACTTCTCCGGGAACCTCGACACCGCCATCGCCATCCGCACCATGACGGTGAGCCCCGACGGTCGCGCCTCGGTGCAGGCCGGCGCCGGCATCGTGGCCGACAGCGATCCGGCGTCGGAGAACTCCGAGTGCGCCCACAAGGCGGCCTCCATGTTGTCGGCGGTGGCCATGACCCGGGCCATCGCCTCGACCGCGGCCGGGAGCCGGCCGTGAGCGTGGCCGCCCACCCCGACGTGGTGGCCGGCTACCGCGCCCTCCGCACCGCGGTGGCCGCCCACCGGCTCCAACGCGACGTCCTGTCGGTGTCGGGGCCGGATGCGACCACCTACTTGCAGGGGCAGTGCAGCCAGGACGTGGCCGGGCTGGAGATGGGGGGGACGACCGACGCCCTGCTCCTCAGCCCGCAGGGGAAGCTGGACGCCTTCGCCCGGGTGACCCGCACCGGGGACGACGAGTTCATCCTGGACACCGATCCCGGATTCGGCCCGGTGGTGCAGGCCCGGCTCGAGCGGTTCCGGCTCCGGGTCAAGGTGGAGATCGAGCCCCGGTCGTGGGCGTGCCTGGCCGTGCGCGGGCCGGAGGCCGGCCGGACGGAGGTGGTATCGGCGGAGGTCGCCGCCGACCCGTCGGTGTGGCGACTCCCGGTCGACTGGCCCGGGTTCGCCGGTTTCGACCTGATGGGCCCGGCCGCCGGGGAGGCCGGGGCCGACGCCTGGGTGGTCGACACCGTGGTGCGCTGCGGTGCCGACGCCTTCGAGGCGGCCCGCATCGAGGCCGGGCTGCCGGTCAACGGGCGCGAGCTCACCGAGGCGACCATCGCCGCCGAGGCCGGCCTGGTCGAGCGGACGGTGTCGTTCGACAAGGGCTGCTTCACCGGTCAGGAGCTGGTGGCCCGGCTCGACTCCCGCGGCTCGAAGGTCGCCCGGAAGCTGGCCGGCCTGGTGATCGGTGGCGAGACCGATGCCGGCGCACCTCCCCCGGTGGGCGCGGCGGTGTGGACCGCGGACGGCGAGCACGAGGTCGGGCACCTCTCCTCGGTGGCCTGGTCGCCCCATTTCGACGCCCCGGTGGCGCTGGCCACCCTCCACCGGCGGGTCACCCCGCCCGAGGCGGTCTCGGTGCGGTGGGAGCTGGACGGCACCGTCCGCCAGATGGACGCCGAAGCCCGGACATTACCGCTGGTCAGCTAGGCGTCCGGCTTGAGACCGGCTACCGGAGCGAACATAATGATCGCAGTGGAAGCTGGAGCGGAGGGTGGGGAACCTGGGGAGGTCGCCGGCGGAGAGCCGGATCCGTTTGTCTTCCCCCACGACCCCCGGGACGGCTGGGAACCGGGGGCACCCTCGCTGCGGGCCATGGGGCCGAGCGCCATCTTCGGCGCCCTGGTCCCCCTGGGGGTGTATTACCTGGTCCGCAGCCATGTCGGCGGGGACGCGCCCGCCTTGGCCGTCGCCGGGGTGCCGGCCGCGCTGTGGGTGGCCGTCGAATGGATCCGGCAGAAGCGGATCGACCCGATCGGGGCCATCGTCCTGTTCGGCTTCATCGCCGGACTCATCACCTCCTACGCCCTCGGCGGGAGCGCCTTCGTGCTCAAGGTACGAGACTCGGCCTTCACCTCGATGTTCGGGCTGGCCTGTCTGGCCTCGCAGTTCCGCGGGCGCCGCCCGATCACCTTCTACATCGGACGGGCCCTGTCGGCCGGCGACGACCCCATCCGCCGGCAGGCGTTCGACGGGCTGTGGGAGATGGCACCGGCCCGGGTCCTGTTCGGCATCATCAATACCGCCTGGGGGGTCGGGCTCATTTGCGATGCGGCCGCCCGGGTCCTGTTGGCGCTGGTCCTTCCCACCGGCCCGTTCCTGGCGGTATCGCCGGTGGTGGGCGGGGTGTTCATCGGGGGTCTGACCGCCTTCACCATCTGGATCGCCCGCTGGGGACGGCACCGGGCCGAGTCGGCCATGGATGCCGACTTCCCGGAGGAAGCCGGGACCCTGCGGGGGATGCTGCACTACCGCCGAGCCAACGCCGCGGCGGCCGCCGACGCCGCAGGGACCACGGCGGCGGCAGCCACGACCGCGGTCCCGCTCCGGAACCCCGGCTGACCGGGCGACTCCCGGTGCCCGTGACGTTGCGTCCGGGCGGACGGCCAGCGCTTGGTGGTCGTGGGGGGACGCACAATCCCGGAAGAACCCGTTGGCTTGCCTATAGTTGCCGGAGGCGAGAGCCCCGGGACGGCGACGCAACCGGGGACCACGACACCCGAGGAGGACCGTGACCCCAGGCCGTAAGGACAACGACAAGGGCACCGGCCGGATCCAGGCGATGGGTGGCGACACCCTGCAATTGGTCGTCGACTATGTGAAGCAGGAGACCCTGCAGCCCCTGAAGGGGCTCGGCCGGTTCATCGTCTTCGGGGTGGCCGGGTCGGTGGTGCTGGGCATCGGGCTGGTGATCGTGGCCATCGGGCTCCTCCGGGTCCTGCAGGCGGAGACCGGGAGCACCTTTGCCGGCAACTGGTCCTGGGCCCCCTACCTGATCTGCCTGGTGGCGGTGGTGGCGGTGGCCGTCGTCGCGGTGCTGGCCGTCAAGCGGGGCCAGGGGCGGCGACAACTCGAACAAAACAAGGAGACAGCATGAGCCCGGCATCGGGAACCATCACCCGCGACGACATCGAGGCCCGCTTCCGCGAGCTCAACGGCGAGGTCGCCACCGAGGTCGAGTCGGCCCGATCCAAGCTGGTGGTGGCCGGGGCGGCGGCACTGGTGGTGGTGATCACCATCGCCTTCCTGGCCGGTCGCCGGCGCGGACGGAGTCGCTCGACGGTGGTCGAGGTCCGGCGGATCTGAGCCGTGGAGCGCATCCTTCGCTATCTCATGAAGAACGGGTTCCGCCGCGGTTTCCGCGGTGAGCACCCGATCTGGATCGTGGTCGGGGCGTCGGCCTGGTTGCTCATCCGGGCCCGGCGCCACGGCGACGACGTCGTCTACCGGACGGTCCTCCGTCCCGGTGAACGGCTGGTGGTGGCGACCCGGAACCCGGGGCCCCCCGAATCCTCCGGCGATTGACCGCGGTGGACGACGAGGTCGAACGGGCAACGCTCCGTGACGGCGAACGGGTGCTGCTGGTCGACGCCAAGGAGCGTCAGTACCTGATCACCCTGCGGGCCGGGGCCACCTTCCACACCCACATGGGCATCGTGGGCCACGACGACCTGATCGGCGCCGTCGATGGGTCGACGGTCACCGGCAGCACCGGCCGACGGTTCCTCGTCGTCCGCCCGACCCTCTCGGACGTGGTGCTGAAGATGCCGCGGGGCGCCCAGGTCATCTACCCGAAGGATCTGGCCGCCATCATGGTGCTGGCCGATATCGCCCCGGGGGTATCGGTGCTGGAGGCGGGGGTGGGTTCCGGGGCGCTGTCCATGGCCCTCCTGCGGGCCGGGGCCGAGGTGATCGGCTACGAGTTGCGGGAGGACTTCGCCGAGCGGGCCCGGGCCAACGTGGAGGCCCTGGTGGGTGACCACCCCCGCTACCGGGTCGAGCGGCGCGACGTCTACGACGGGATCGAGGAGCGGGGCCTCGATCGGATCGTCCTGGATCTGCCGGAGCCGTGGCGGGTCCTGCCCCACGCCGAGGTGGCCATGCGCCCGGGCGGGATCCTCTGCTGTTACCTCCCTTCCATCAATCAGACCTCGGAACTGCGCAACGCCCTCGCCCACTCCGCCTTCGGCATGGCCAGCACCGTCGAGGTCCTCTACCGGACCTGGCACGTCGAGGCCCGATCGGTGCGGCCCGACCATCGGATGGTGGGGCACACCGGCTTTCTCACCACCGCACGGCTCCTGGTCCCGGACGCCGGCGCGGCGCCCTACAACGCCAAGAAATACACCCCCGATCCGGAAGGTGATGCCGGTCCGGTCGACGAACCCGGCATGGTGCCCGGGCCGATCTGATCGCCGCCTGCCTCGGTAGAGCTCAGCTCTGTTCGATGAAGATGCACTCGCCGGGGCACTCCTCCGAGGCCTCCACGACGGCGTCTTCGAGGTCGCCGGGCACCGCGGCCATCCCGGCCGATCCGCCCGGCTCGTTCTTCACGTC
>DASZNG010000174.1:0-4581 GCA_035551535.1 Acidimicrobiales bacterium
CACGGTTGTTGACTATGATGGCCCGCTGCGGCTCAACCGGCCGCGCTGCCTCCTTAGCTCAGTCGGTAGAGCACCGCCATGGTAAGGCGGTTGTCGTCAGTTCGATTCTGACAGGAGGCTCGCCCAGGGCGGCGTAGCTCAGCTGGTTAGAGCGCACGGCTCATAATCGTGAGGTCGCCGGTTCGAGTCCGGCCGCCGCTACCATTTTGGGTGTTGGAAATGAGTGGACCGGGTCTGCCGGCCGGGGCCATCAGCAGAACGACAGAGGAGCCATCGTGGCAAAGAACGAGAAGCGGATCCAGGTCACCTTGGCCTGTGAGGTCTGCAAGCGGCGTAACTACATCACCACCAAGAACAAGATCAACGACCGCGAGCGGATCGAGATGAAGAAGTTCTGCCGCTGGGACCGCCAACACACCCTGCACAAGGAGACCCGCTGACGGTCGGGTCGGTGAGCGGGGATCCTGCCCGGCTCGACTCCCCGCCGGGGTTCGCCGGCCTCGACCTCGTCGACCTGGCCCGTCGCGGCGACCGGCCGGCGTTCGAGGAGCTGGTCAGGGTCACCTCGGGCGATATCTACGCCCTCGCCTTCCGCCTCACCGGCAACGAGCAGGACGCCCGGGACATCGTCCAGGAGACCTACCTCCGGGCCTTCCGCTCGATCCGCAAGTTCCGCGGCGACGCCGCCTTCTCCACCTGGCTCTACCGCATCGCCGCCAATTGCGCGGCGACCAGCCACCGCCGTCGGAAGCGGATGGGGCAGGTGTCGATCGACACCGATCCCCGGTGCGCGGAGCTGCCCGCCGATCCCGACCCCGATGCCGTGGCCTCGGCCGCCGTCGAGCGGGACCGGCTGGTCAGGGCGCTGCGCACCCTCCCGCTGGCCCAGCGAACGGTGATCGTGCTGCGGGACATCTACGGCCTCAGCCATGAGGAGATCGGCACCGAGCTGGGCATCTCCGGGGCTGCCACCCGGGTACGCCTCCACCGGGCTCGCCGGCAGCTCCGGGCGGCCGTGGCACCCGAGCCGGTGGCGGCGAGCGGGTCGGCTCCCGACGACGGCCTCCGCCAGGCCCCGGTGATCGCGGTGCGGAGGATCGAACCGAGGGGAGACGACGCCCGTGCGGTGTGAGGACGTGGCCGAACTCCTGCCCGGGGCGGTGGACGGCTCCCGGTCGGTGGACCGGCGGACGGTGCGCCACGTGGCCTCCTGCCTCCGGTGCCAGGCCGAGCTGGCTCGATACCACGGCCTGCTCCGGCGGCTGCACGAACTCCGGGCCCACCGCCCCGAGCTGCCCGCCGGACTGATCGCCGACGTGCTCGACGCCCTGGATGCCTCGGTGGCCCGGCGGACGGTACGGTCGGCGTTGGCCGGGCGGCGCTGGGCCTACGGCGGTGGAGCCGCCCTCGGGGCCCTGGCCATCGGGGTCACCGTGGCCGTCGCCATCAGCCGGGGCGGCCGCACCGGTCGCCTGGGAATCTGACCCTTCCCGGTGGTAATCTTCGACACCGCCCCTGCGATCGATTAGCCGTTCGCGGCCTGGCGATCGACAGAGGGCAGTAGCTCAACTGGTAGAGCACCGGTCTCCAAAACCGGCGGTTGGGGGTTCGAGTCCCTCCTGCCCTGCTCTCCACCATTCCACCGTTGAAGGAAGAAACAGCCCGTGAACCGAGAACAAAAACGCCTGATGCAGCGCCAGGGGCAAGATCCCGACGGCGAGTCCGCGCCGGCGCGAAAGGCCACCCCGGCCCGTCGCCCGGTCAAGCGCGACCCGTTCCGTCCGGGACAGTTCCTCCGCGAGGTACGCTCTGAGCTTCACCAAGTGGCGTGGCCCAACCGTTCTGAGGTCATCAACTACACGACAGTGACGGCTGCGACCCTGGTGGCGTTGATCGTCCTGATCTTCCTACTCAACTACGCCTTCTCGAAGGGCGTCTTTTGGCTGTTCAATACGTGATCGGTGTGACTGTGACCCAAGATGAGACAACCGCACCTCTCGGAGACAACGAGGGTGCTGAGGCCGCCGAGAGCCCCGTCGCGGGCGACCTGGGGTCGACTCCCGACGGAGCGGAAGCCCTGGAGTTGGCCGCCGAGGAGGCCGAAGTCGGCCTGACCGGCGACGATGACGTCTCGCCCGCGGAGCCCGAAGCCGCCCAGAGCGGCGACGATGCCGACTCCGAGGAGGACGAATGGGCCGATGACGACGAGCCGGTCACCATCAGCCCGTACGACCAGCCGGGCCGCTGGTTCGTGGTCCACACCTACGCCGGCTACGAGAACAAGGTGAAGTCGAACCTCCACAGCCGGACCGTCTCGATGAACATGGAGGATCGCATCTACGAGGTCGTCATCCCGATGGAGGACGTCGTGGAGTTCAAGAACGGCAAGAAGGTCGTCGTCCAGAAGAAGGTGTTCCCCGGCTACCTGCTGTGCCGGTGCGAGCTCGACGATGACAGCTGGTCGGTCATCCGCAACACCCCCGGGGTGACCGGGTTCGTGGGCCCCGGCACCAAGCCGACGCCGCTTTCCCGCCGGGAGGTCGAAGGTATCCTCCAGGTGAAGGTGGAAGGGGGCGAGGCGCCGACCAAGCGCAGCCGTCCCCGTCTCGAGCACGAGGTGGGCGAGACGGTGCGGGTCAAGGAGGGTCCGTTCGCGGACTTCTCCGGCCAGATCGCCGAGATCAACGAGGACCAGCTGAAGCTCAAGGTCCTGGTCAACATCTTTGGCCGGGAGACCCCGGTCGAACTCGAATTCAGCCAGGTCGCGAAGCTGTAGACCGGCAGACAGGTAAGGAGCAGTACCGATGGCACCCAAGAACAAGAAGAAGATCCTCGCGAAGGTAAAGATTCAACTCCCGGCTGGGGGGGCTACCCCCGCGCCTCCGGTGGGCACCGCCCTCGGGCCCCACGGCGTCCAGACCATGGAGTTCTGCAAGCAGTACAACGCGGCCACCGAGAGCCAGCGCGGCTCGATCGTGCCGGTGGACATCACCATCTACGAGGACCGTTCGTTCTCCTTCGTACTGAAGACCCCACCCACCCCGGCGCTGCTGCGGGCGGCGGCCGGCCTAAATAAGGGAGCCGCCACCACCGGCCGCGAGCAGGTCGGCACCGTCACCGACGCCCAGGTAGCGGACATCGCCGCCATCAAGCTGCCCGATCTCAACACCGACGACGTCGAGGCGGCCAAGCGCCAAGTGGCCGGCACCGCCCGGTCGATGGGTATCGCCGTCGCCGGCTGATCGCCGGACGCCTGAGCACATTCGAGGAAACGGAGAAGCACCCGCATGTCCAGAGGAAAGAAGTACAAGTCGAGCCTCGCCCAGTTCGACCGGCAGGAGCAGTACTCGTCCGGTGACGCCGTGGACCTGGTCAAGGCCACCGCCAAGGCGTCGTTCGACGAGACGGTGGAGCTGGCGGTCCGCCTCGGGGTGGACCCCCGGAAGGCCGACCAGATCGTCCGGGGGACCCTGTCGCTCCCGGCCGGCACCGGTCGCACCGCCAGGGTCGTGGTGTTCGCCGCCGGCGAGAAGGCCGCCGATGCCCGTGCCGCGGGTGCCGATGAGGTGGGGGCCGACGACCTGGTCGCCCGGGTGGCCGGTGGCTTCCTCGACTTCGATGTGGCCATCGCCACCCCGGATCTGATGGGCAAGGTCGGAACCCTGGGCCGGGTACTCGGTCCTCGCGGCCTGATGCCCAACCCGAAGACCGGCACCGTCACCGACGACGTCGAGAAGGCGGTCACCGAGTTCAAGGGGGGCCGGGTCGAATACCGGACCGACAAGGTCGGCAACGTCCACATCCGGATCGGGAAGGCTTCGTTCGAGCGGGCCAAGCTGCTGGAGAACCTCTACGCGGTGATGGATGAGATCCACCGGGCCAAGCCGGCCTCGGCCAAGGGTCGCTACGTCCGGGCGGTCACCATCTCGTCGACCATGGGCCCCGGGGTTCACATCGACCCGCTGTTGGCCCGGCGGGTGGACGAGGAACTGGCGGCCACCGCCTGACCCGGGGCCCGCCCGCCGCATTGCAATGCCGGGCTGGCTCGCGCTAGCCTCGCACCCCTACAAGACCGAACTGCCGTAGACCTCCGGTGTACCGGGAAACCAGTACCGAAGGGACCCTGTCCGGGTCCGCCTGATGAGGCGTTCCGCATGGAGCACCCGCTCCGGCGTCACCACTCGATGGTGTCTGCGGCCCAACCCGAGCCCGTTGGCTCGGCGGAGGGAACATGGACAATCCGAGGGCTGACAAGGTCGCCGTAGTCGACGAAGTGCGCGGGCGACTCGCCGCGTCCGATGGAGCGGTGCTCACCGAGTACCGGGGTCTCACGGTTTCCGAGTTGGCCGACCTCCGCCGCGAGCTGGCGGCCGCCGGTGGCGATTACAAGGTGTACAAGAACACCCTGGTCCGGCTCGCCATCGCCGACAGCCCCCAAGAGGCAGTGCGCGACCTCCTGGTCGGCCCGACGGCGATCGCCTTCGTCCAGGGCGATGTGAGCGCGGTGGCCAAGGCGCTCCGGGACTTCTCCCGGGGCAACCCGAATCTGGTGATCAAGGGCGGCATCGTCGGCGACGGGCT
>DASZNG010000175.1:0-13370 GCA_035551535.1 Acidimicrobiales bacterium
ACCCTGTGGTCGGCGGCCCAGCGCCAACTCTCCACCCCGGCCCGAACCATCCGCCGCCACGCGGCTTCCATCGAGGGACGGATGGTTCTCGATGATGACCGGGTCGAGGCCATCGACAGCTCCACGCTTCTCGCCCCCATCGAAAAGACGCTTCGGGCGCTGTCCTGGACGACGGTGGCGCTGGCGCTCAGCTTGGTCCTGGCTCGTCTGAGTCACTGACCTCGGAACCCCCCGAGCCGGCCGAGCCCGTCGAGCCGGCCGAGCCGGTCGAGCCCGCCGAGCCGGCCGAGCCCGCTTCGGTAGCCAGGATCCGCCGGAAGTTGTCCACGGTGGCCTGCACCACCAGATCATGGCCCCATCGGAGCAGCGGATGGGCCAGTCGGGCGGCCACTCGCATCGTCCGCTGCATCATCTCGATGGTCCAGCCGACGGTGGCTTCGGTGCCGTCGCCGTCCGGGGTGAAGGTGAGGGTGGCGGTGCCGCGTAGGTCGCCGCTGACCACTGCGTCGATGCGAAGGGGCCGGGCACTTTTGACCAGGACGACCTCGAGACGCATGCGGTAGGGGAGGGGAGGGACGACCACCCCCCGCAACACCGAACCCGTTTCCAGGTCGCCCCCCTCGGTCTCGAACTCGCGCAACCAGCTCCACCAGTTCTCGAATCGGTCGGTGCGGGAGACGATCGCCCACACCTGGTCGGGGGGGAGATCGAGATGGAAGGTTCCCTCGTAATCGATGACGTACGGGGAGGTTGCCATGGGGACCAGGGTACGTAAATGCACCTGGTCGCGCTGCTACGTTGCATCAATGTTCAAGCGTCGCCGGGTGCTGATTCCGGGGGGGATCGCGCTGCTGGTGGTCATCGCCCTCCTGGTGAGTTGGACCCTCGGCGCCTTCGGTGGAGGCGGGCCGTCGCCGCTCACCGCCGCCCAGATCCAACTGTCCAAAGCCTCCTACACTTCGATTGGCGAAGGGACACTCCGGGGCTCCCTGAATCCCGGCACCAAGGCGTCGCCGTTGATGGCAGTAGTAGGGAACGACTTCGCCGCCGGGATCGGCGAGGACCTGAAGTCGACCTTCCCCGAGCAACTCGGCCCCGACATCGGCTACCGGGTGGCGGTGAGCGCCTCGATCGGGGCCGGGTACCTGAACAAGGGCGAGGACGGTTTCGGTCCGAACTCCGCACTGCTGGCCAACCTGGACCTGCCCCGGCTCCAGCCCTCCATTGTGCTGGTGCAGGGCGGCTACAACGACGCCGGCGCCGACCCCTTCGCCCTGTCGGCGGCGGTCGTCTCGCTGATCGAGACCATCCATCTGCAAGCTCCTGCCGCCACCGTCGTGGTGATGGGCACCTTCGACGACAACATCGTGGGCCCGCTGTCGCCAGCGGTGGAGGCCGCCAATAGCACCATCCTCGACGCCGCCCGCAGCACGTCACCCAAGCCGGCCATCATCGATCCCCTGACCGACGAGTGGCAATTCCAGCGGAGCGCCGACGGTCTCCACCCGACCGCCCTGGGTGACCAGGTCATCGCCAGCTACGTTGCCACCGCCCTGCAGAAGGCCGGGATCGTGCCCGCTTCCCAAGTCCACATCCCCGCGCTGCCCCTCAGCGCCACCACCGAGGGTCCGCAGATCCCTGCCGGGGTCGTCGTCCCGGCCGGCAATCAACCGGTGTTGTTGGTGATCGGGGCGTCGTTCGCCGCCGGGGTCGGGGTCGACCTCAACCCGCAGCTGGCCTGGCCGGGCATCCTCGGCAACCGAATCAATTACCGGGTGGTGGTGAGTGCCGATCCCGGAGCCGGCTTCGTGAACCTGGGCGACGGTGGGCTGGGCCCCTTCTCCCTGCTGCTGGCCCGGGTGAACATCACCGCCCTCAACCCGGCCCTCGTCCTCGTCCAGGGCGGCCACAATGACGCCGGCGTCAACACCGCCGATGAGAAAAAGGCGGTCTCCTCGTTGTTTGAGACCATTCACCAGGAGGCACCCCAGGCCCGGATCGGTTTGCTCGGCTTCTTCGACACCAGCCGCATCGGGCCGGCCCCGCTGGGCATCTTGAACACGAATTCCGCCATCGTCTCGGCGGCCCGCTCCGCGGTACCGGACCTCTTGGTCTTTGACCCGTTGACATCGCATTGGGTGTTCCCCCGGATTCGCGACCACCTCCACCCGACCCCAGCCGGCCACAAGAAGATCGCCGGGTATGTGGCCGGGGGTCTGCTCAGGGACGGGGTCATTCACCAGATCTACTGACCGCCGGAGTATTGGAGGTCTTGGAGGTGTTGATCGCCGGCGAACGACGGAGTCGAGGAGCCGAGTTCCGCCCCGCCTCACCTTGACGGATCCGGTCGGAGGCCCAGGTGGCGCCCGTATTTGCCCAACGGTCGCGGTGATTCCGGGGAATCCCTGCACTACCATTTTGTTCGCGAGTTGTTGGTATTCCATCGGAATCCGGGGATCATGACGCAGGTCAAACTGAAGAGGAACTCACCGGCGGACGTGGCCCCGACGGTCAACGCCCTCCGGCGAAATGCGATCTCCGTTCGATGAGCCTCTATGGGACGGGAGCCGGAGACGTGGATCGGTGTGACGTCACCATCATCGTGCCCTTCTACAATCCCGGCCCGCGATTCGGATCCCACCTCGCCGATGTCGTTGACGTCTTGGAGGGCTCGGGGTCGACCTTCGAGGTCATTGCCGTCTCCGACGGGAGCACCGAAGCCAGTCAGCAAGAAGTGGCCAAGTTCGCCGAACACGGGGTCCGATTGATCACCCTGGCCAGCAACGGCGGCAAGGGCTCGGCGCTACGGGCGGGAATGGTGGAGGCGCGGGGTAGGTACGTGGGGTTCATCGATGCCGACGGCGACATCCCCGCCCGCACCATCACCCGTTTCATCGAGCTGACCCGGACCGACGATGAGCCGGACATCATCCTGGGCAGCAAGCGCCATCCGGAGTCCGAGGTGGTGTACCCGGCGTTGCGGCATGTCTACTCGTGGTGCTATCAGGTCCTGATCGGGATTCTCTACCATCTACCGGTGCGGGACACCCAGACCGGCATCAAATTCGTGCGTCGGGACGTGCTGTCGGCGGTGGTGCCGAGGATGTTGGAGAAGCGGTTCGCCTTCGACCTCGAGTTATTGGTCGTGGCCCGGCACCTCGGGTATCGGCGGGTGGTCGAGGCACCGGTGGAGATCGGAGAGCGTTTCACCAGCACGGTGTCGATCCCTGCCGTCCGAGGGATCGTCCTCGACACCCTGGCCATCTTCTACCGCCTCCACATGCTCAAGTACTACGACCGGCCCCATGAGGTGGAGGTCGCTCCGGTGACGTCCCGGTCATTTCCGCCACCATCCCCCCCGCCCACCGCCACGGAGACGCCCGGACCTCGGGAATCCACCCTGGACGTACCCTCCTAGCGGCACTGGCGTCGTCCCCGGTCGGATCCTCACCGGGTTAGTGACGCAGATCGACCTTCAGTCGCCCCTGTTACAGTCGGCCGGATATGACGGCGCGTCAGATTGAGGGGGACTACCGGACGGTGGTGGACGTGCTCCGCGCCGCCGCCAGGGTCAACGCCGAGGTCGAGGCCTACGTGGAACCGGCGGTGGGAGCGACCCCGAGGCGGGCGCTGACCTTCGGGCAGTGGGAACGGGCCGCCGACGGTGTGGCCGGATTGCTGGCCGATCGGGGCGTCACCCGGGGCTCGGTGGTCGCCCTGATGCTGCCGTCCTCGCTCGACTACATGGTCGGTTTCGCCGCCGCCACCCGGTTGGGGGCCATCACCTCGGGGATCAACCCTCGGCTCGGCGGCCACGAGGTCAGGTCCATTCTCGAGCGGACCCGACCGGTGGTCACGGTCGTCGATGATGGGGCCGAACCTCCCGACGGGCCCGCCGGCACCGTGATGTACCGGGCCGAAGTGGCTCGGGGCGTCGATGGCCCGGCGCCCTCCCGGTGGCCGGACCTGGAGCCGACCGATCCGGTGGCCGTGGTGTGGACCAGTGGGACCACCGGGCTCCCGAAGGGAGCGGTCTTCGACCATCGACGGCTGGCGGCGGTGGCGGCCGGCACCGATGTCCTCTCCGAGCCGGGCGACCGCCGGCTCTCCCCGCTGCCGTTCGCTCACGTCGGTTCGATGACCCGCACCTGGGACGAGGCCGTCCACGGGGTGACCACGGTCATCACCCCTACCCCCTGGAAAGCCGCCGACTGCCTGGCGGTGATGACAAAGGAGCGGATCACCGTGGGCCAGGGTGTCCCCACCCAGTGGGCCCTGCTACTGGCCGAACCGGGCCTCGACACCGCCGACCTCTCGTCGCTCCGGATGGTGGGTACCGGCGCCTCCCGGGTCCCGGCCGAATTGGTGGCGGCCCTGCGCGAGCAGTTCGGGGTCCCGGTGGTCGTGCGCTATACGTCCACCGAGGCCTCGCTCGGCACCGGCACCGTCCCCGGGGACCCCGACCAGGTGGTCGCCACCACCGTCGGGCGTCCGGTTCCCGGGGTGTCGCTGGCCATCGCCGATGAGGTCGGGGCCGAGGTCGTAGCCGGGGACGTCGGCCGGGTGCGGATCCGGTCCGGAGCGGTGATGCTGGGTTACTGGGGTGGGCCTCCCACCGGCCCGGGTATCGACGGTGTGGCCTTCGACGAGGCGGCCACCCGGTCGGTGCTCGACGACGACGGGTGGCTGACCACCGGCGACTTCGGCTTCATCGACGCCGGCGGAAACCTGCATCTGGTCGGTCGGGCCAATGAGATGTACATCCGCGGGGGGTACAACGTCTATCCGACCGAGGTGGAGTCGGTCCTCTCTGCCCATCCGGCCGTCGCCCAGGCGGCGGTGATGGGCACGCCCGACCCCGTACTCGGCGAGATCGGGGTGGCCTTCGTGGTGCCGGTCCCCGGTTCCGAGGTCTCCCTGGCCGGTCTCCGCTCCTGGGCCGCCGGTTCGCTGGCCGACTACAAGTCGCCCGACCGCCTGGTCGTAGTCGGGTCCCTCCCCGTCACCTCGATGATGAAGGTCGACAAGCAGTCCCTGGCCGGGCCGGCGGCCGAGGCCGCCGCCGCCGACCACCATCGGCAAACCACAACCACAGCGAGGAATTCATGAGCGAGCGATCCGTACCCGCCACCGGCGGAGTCACCGACGACCCGATCCGGTTGGGCACCATGCTCTACACGCTGGTGGAGCCGCACCGGGGACACGAGGTGACCTACAACCGCTGGTACGAGCGGGACCACTTCTATGCCGGCTGCCAGATCGGCGCCTACAATTTCTCCGGCGCCCGGTTCGTGGCCACCTCCGACCTGAAGGAGTTGCGGCTACCCCCAGGCCCGTCGCCGATCACCGCCGACCCCCAGGTCGGTACCTATCTGGGCGTCTACTTCGTCCTCGACGGCCACCACGCCGAGTGGAACCGGTGGGCGGTGGACCAGGTCAACGTGCTCCATGCCGCCGGGCGGATGTTCGACCAGCGCGACCACATCCACACCGGGCTCTACCGGTTCGAGTGGGAGCAGCGCCGCGACCGCGACGGGGTCCCGGCGGAATTGACCCTCGACCACCGGTTCGCCGGTATGGTGTCGGTGTTCGCCGAGCCGGTCGACGGGGTGGACCCGGCCCAGCTGTCCGCCTGGTACCGAGACGAGTACCTCCTGTCGGTGCTCCCCGGTTCGCCGGTGGCCACCGTGCTGGCCTTCTCACCCCTGCCCCTCCTGGCCGATGCCCCCGGTGACGTCCCCCGGGACGAGGCGGCCGACCGCCGGCTGTTGCTGCTCTGGTTCCTCGATGACGCGCCCGGCGACTCCTGGGGCCAGGTCTTCGCCGGGCAGGAAGAGGCGTTGGCGGCTTCGGGGTTGGGCCGCCTGTTGTGGGCCTCACCTTTCATCGGGACCATTCCCGGGACCGACACCTACACCGATCGGTTGTGGTCGGAGAATTGAAGGCCGGGCCCAAACGACTTCTGACCTATTTTCTGTACGCTCTCGACACCCCTACTCCACGGCTCGGGACGGAGGACCCATGACCGACTTCATCGAAGAGCTGGCCGAGCGGACCACCGGTCGCGGATGGGTAGGGGCCCCGTCGCTGTGGGAGCTGATCGAGCGTCGCTCGGCCCGGACGCCGGATGCGGTTCTGGCCCGGGAGGACACCGGACGCCAGATGACCTACGCCGAATACCGCCAAGCCTGTCTGGTGGCCGCCGCCGGCCTGTGGACCGCCTTCTCAGTGGGCGAGGGGACGTCGGTGAGCTGGGAGCTTCCCACCTGGATCGAGTCCCTGGTGTTGGTGGGCGCCCTGGCCCGGTTGGGGTCACGACAGAACCCGCTGATCCCCATCTACCGGAGCCGGGAGGTCGGGTTCATCACTGAGCAGAGCGAGGCGTCGCTCCTGGTGGTCCCCACCGTTTACCGGGGCTTCGACTTCGCCGCCATGGCCCGGGAACTGGCAGCGGAACGACCGGAGATGCGGGTGCTGGTGGCCGACCGTTCCCTGCCGGAGGGCGACCCGGCCGGTCTCCCCCCGGTGCGACCGTTGCCGGAATTCGCCGCTGATGCGCCGATCCGGTGGCTGTTTTACACCTCGGGGACCACTGCCGACCCCAAGGGCGCCCAGCACACCGACCTCACGGTGATGGCCTCCGCCCTGGCCATGGCCGAGTGCCTGGACATGAACGCCGACGACATCTCCGCCCTGGTCTTCCCCTTCACCCACATCGGCGGGATCGCCTGGTTGATGGCGGCCATGTTCACCGGGTGCACCCTGCTGGTCACCGAGGCGTTCGACCCGGTGGCCACGCCGTCGTTCCTGGCCGCCAACGGCGTCACCGTGGCCGGCTCCGGCACCCCGTTCCACCTGGCCTACCTGCACGCCCAGCGGGCGGCCGGCCAGGAGTCCATCTTCCCCCGGGTCCGTTCGTTTCCCGGCGGTGGTGCTCCCAAGCCCCCCCAACTCCACTACGACCTGAAGGCCGAGATCGGCGGCATCGGGATCGTCTCCGGCTACGGGCTCACCGAGGCCCCCATCGTGGTCATGGCCCGGACCTTTGATGCGGATCAGAAGTTGGCCGACACCGAAGGCCCCGCCACCCCCGGGGTCACCCTCAAGGTGGTGGACCTCGACGGCGAGGTGGCGCCGGCCGGGGTGGAAGGTGAGATCCGGGTGAAGGGACCCCAGGTCATCGCCGGCTATCTCGATCCTGCCCTCGACGCCGATGCCTTCGACGACGAGGGATTCTTCCGGAGCGGCGATCTCGGGATCGTCGACGCCGATGGTTACGTGACCATCACCGGAAGGTTGAAGGACATCATCATCCGCAACGGCGAGAACATCTCGGCCAAGGAGGTCGAGGACCTGCTCTACACCCACCCGGCGGTGGCCGACGTGGCCGTCATCGGCCTGCCCGATGCCAAGACGGGGGAGCGGGCCTGCGCGGTCGTCGCCATCAACGAGGGCGAGACCTTCACGTTGGACGACATGGTGACCTTCTTGAAGGAGAGTGACCTGCGGGTCCAGGCCATCCCCGAACAACTCGAACTGGTTCCGACGGTGCCGCGGAATCCGGCCGGCAAGATCCTCAAACACAAGCTGCGTGAAGAGTTCGCGCCGTCTTCGAACACAAGGAGCCCGACATGAGCCCGATCAAACGAGTCACCCTGGGCCAGGGCGGCAAGGAACACGATGCCGCCAACGCCGCCATCCGCGGCTTCGTCGGCCATCGGTTCGCCGGCAAGGTGGCGGTGGTCACCGGGGCGGGCTCGGGCATCGGCCAGGCGGTGGCCCTCCGGCTCGCCACCGAGGGGGCGCAGGTGGCCGCCCTCGACATCTCCGAGGAGGGCCTCAAATCGACGGTCGACCAGATCGACGAAGCCGGAGGCCAGTCGGTCGCGGTGAGTTGTGACGTGACCTCGGAGGAATCAGTGATCGCCGCGGTGGCCGCCGGGGTCGAGGCGTTCGGGCCACCGACGGTGGTGTGCAACGTGGCCGGCATCGGCGGGTTCTTCAACACGGTGGACATGCCCCTCGAGCGGTGGGACAAGATCATCGCTGTCAACCTGACCGGTACCTTCCTGGTCTGCAAGGCCACCCTCCCGCACCTTCTCGAGCACGGCGGTTGCATCGTCAACGTGGCCTCCAACACCGCGCTGATGGGTCAGGCCTACTCGGCGGCCTACTGCGCCTCCAAGGCCGGGGTGCTGATGTTCTCCAAGGCGCTGGCCGCCGAATACCTGAGCCGGGGAGTGCGGGTGAACGTGATCGCCCCCGGTGGGGTGGATACCCCGTTGGTCGGCAAGTTCGAGCTTCCCGAGGGGGGCGACTTCAACGAGCTGAAGAAGATCATGTCGCCCCTCGGGTTCTCCACGCCGGCCGAGATGGCCGGGTCGGTGGCGTTTCTGGCGTCGGACGAGTCCTCGTACACCACCGGCGCGGTGCTATCGGTGGACGGGGGACTGACCATCTGATGGGTCCCGTGACCGTTTGCCAGTGTCCGTCCCCCGAAGAGATTGTTGAGTCGGCATGACCCGTTTTGTCGAGAGCACGATCACGTTCCCCTATAAGCGATCGTTGGGCCCGGTGATCGGTGCCTTCATGACCGCCCTCACCGAACGACGGATCCTGGGCATCCGTTGTGGCGGTTTGGTGCTGGTCCCTCCGATGGAGTGGGACCCGGCGACCGGTGCCGAACTTCCCCATGAGTTCGTGGAGGTAGGGCCGGCCGGTACCGTCGAATCCTGGACGTGGGTTCCGGCTCCTTCGGAGCAACATCCGCTGGACCGTCCCTTTGCCTTCGCCTTCATCCGCCTCGACGGTGCCTCCACGCCGTTGTTCCACGCGATGGATGCCGGCTCGCCATCGAGCCTCGAGGTGGGGGATCGAGTCGCTCCCCGGTGGAGGGGCACTCGGACCGGGCGTATCGACGACATCATCTGTTTCGTCGCCGGCGAGGACCCGGAAACGTCCGGCGAGGATACCGGGGCCGCGGTCGAGCCGGTGACGGGCATGGACTACCGGGCCTCGATCACCTATAGGAATCCGGTGCCGGAAGCCGCCGACCGCTCGGTGGCGGCGTCGAAGGAACACCGGTTGCTCGGCCTCCGTTGTCCCGTCTGTGACCGGGTCTACGCCGGCGGGCGGGGTTACTGCCCGATCGACGCCATCGCGCTCGGGCCGGACTGCGAGCTCGATCTGGCTACCCGAGGAACCATCACAAATTTCGTCGTCGTCACCCCCGTGCAATACCCCGGGCAAACCGAGACGGAGCCGTTCGTTCGGGCCTTTGTGCTGCTCGACGGCACCGACGTCATCGTTCCCTACTCGCCGGTGATCGAGTTGCCGGCCGACCAGGTGCGGGTGGGCCAGCGAGTCGAAGCGGTCTGGGCCTCACCCGCCGAAGAGCTGGACGAGGCCGGCGGCATGGGGGGGAGCTGGGGATCGCTCCTCGGTTGGATTCCCAACGGAGAGCCCGCCATCGAGGATCCGGCCCTCGTCAACCGGATCTTCTGATCATGAGCGCGAACCCTTTGAGTTCCCGTCTCGGTGACCTCGCCGTCGTCGGGTGGGCCCAGACGCCGATGGTCCGTCACACCGACAAGACGGAGACCCAGCTGTTGATGGACGTGATCACCGATGCCCTCGAACCCCTCAGCCTCACCCGGGCGGACATCGACTACACCTGCCTGGGAAGTTGCGACTACATCACCGGCCAGGCGTTCTCGTTCGTCTCCAACCTGGACGCCATCGGCGCCTGGCCGCCCAAGCGGGACTCGCATGTGGAGATGGACGGGGCGTGGGCGCTCTACGAAGCATGGCTCCGGCTGTCGGAAGGCGACATCGAGATCGCCGTGGTCACCGGATCCGGGAGGTCGTCGACGGGCGATCCGGCGCTGATCTATCCGATGGAGATGGACCCGTACTTCCTGGCCCCCCTGGGGGCCGACCCGCTGACCCTCGCCGCCCTCCAGGCCCGGGCGGCCATCGCCTCGGGGATCGCCGACGAGCGTTCGATGGCCGAAGTCGCGGTCCGCTCCCGGGGCAAAGGTGACATCGAGGCGCTCCTCGGCGAGGACTACCTCCGCGAGCCGCTCCGGCGCCACGACGTGCCCCCCATCACCGACGGTGCCGCCGCCATGGTGCTGGCTACCGGCGAGCGGGCCCGCCAGCTGAGAGAGCGGCCCGCCTACATCACCGGATTCGACCACCGGACCGAATGCCACAACCCGTCGTTCCGAGCCTTGGACGACTCCCCGTCGACCCGGCTGGCCGCGGAGGCGGCCGGTCTCGGCGACGGGCCGGTGGAGGTGGCCGAGTTACAGGCCGCCTTCACCCACGAAGAGCTGCTGTTGCGGAACGTCCTCGACCTCGGTGATGAGGTGGAGGTGAACCCGTCCGGCGGCGCCCTTCGCTCCAATCCGATCATGGCCACCGGCCTCTGCCGCATCGGCTACGCCGCCGACCACATCTTCGGGGGTGGCAACCGGGCTCTCGCCCATGCGACGTCGGGCCCGTGTCTGCAACAGAACCTCATCTGCATCCTGGAGGGTCGGTCATGAGCACTCCACCGGTTGCCGTCATCGGGGTGGGTCAGACCCATCACAAGTCCCGCCGCCTCGACGTGTCCTTCGGCGGGCTGGTCCGGGAGGCGGTGTTCCGGGCCCTCGACGACGCCCAGATGACCTTGGCCGACATCGACGCGGTGGTCCTGGGCAAGGCCCCGGACATCTTCGAAGGAGTCATGAAGCCGGAGCTCTACTTGTCCGACGCGCTCGGGGCCGTCGGCAAGCCGATGTTCCGGGTCCATACCGCGGGTTCGGTGGGCGGGACGACCGCCATCGTCGCCGCCTCCCATGTCCAGGCCGGTAAGCACCGTACCGTCCTGGCCGTGGCGTTCGAGAAGCAGTCCGAGGGCAACGCCCAATTCGCGCTGGGGAGCGGGAAGGGGGCGTCGCTGGGAGCCGGCGGGGCCTTTGCCCCGTTCATCCGGGCGTACATCCAGCGGAGTGGCGCCCCCGAACACATCGGGTGGAAGGTCGCGGTCAAGGACCGATTGAACGCCTTGAAGAACCCCTACGCCCACCTCAAGATCGAGGACATTTCCATCGAGAAGGTGAAAGCCTCCCCGATGATGTGGGAGCCGATCCGGTTCCTGGAGTCCTGCCCATCGTCGGACGGTGCCTGCGCGGTGGTGATCGCCGATGAGGCTGGCGGGCAAGCGGCCGCCGCCGACGGGCGTCCGCCGGCGTGGATCCTGGGAAGCTCCTCCCGCTCCGAGCCGCCGAGTTTCCCCGGGCGTGACCCGGTGCGGCCCGCGGCGGCGTTGCAGTGTGCCGCCGATGTATATGCGCAGGCCGGGATCACCGATCCCCGTCGCCAAATCGACATGGCCGAGTTGTATGTGCCGTTCTCCTGGCTGGAGCCCATCTGGCTCGAAGCATTCGGATTCGCGGATGAGGGAGAGGGCTGGAAGCTGGTCGACGAGGGAGCCACCGAGCTCGGAGGTACCCTTCCGATCAATGCCTCCGGGGGAGTCCTGTCCAGCAACCCGATCGGGGCTTCCGGACTGCTCCGGTTCGCGGAGGCGGCCAACCAGGTGCGGGGCGCGGCCGGTGAGCATCAGGTCGACGGGGCACGGGTCGCGCTGGGCATGGCCTATGGGGCCAATAACCAGTACTTCAGCACGTGGGCGGTCGGGAGTTCGCCACGACCAGAGTGGGAGCGCTAGCCCCGTAGCTGGTAGCAAGGGGATATGAGCGAAGAAACGGTCGCCGGCCTCCTGCGGGGCCGAGCCGGTGACGGCCACCCGGCACTGTTCTTCGAGGACGAGTGCTATTCCTGGGCGGAGTTCGTCGACGCCGCCGGACAGCGAGCGCAGATGGCACTTGCCCTTCGCCGGGAGGGGCCCTTCCACATTGGCATCCTCCTCGACAACGTGCCCGAATTCCTCTTCTGGATCGCCGGCTCGGCGCTGGCCGGGGCCGCGGCGGTGGGGATCAACCCGACCCGGAGGGGTGGCGAGCTGGCTCACGACATCCGCCACACCGATTGCCAGCTGATCGTCACGGACGGGGCCCATCTTCCGCTCCTCGAGGGGCTGGACACCGGCGTCGAGCCCGGCCGGACATTGCTGATCGATACCCCCACCTACGCCGAGTCGGTGGCCGCCCACGCCGGCGATGGGCTTCCCGAGGTCGAGATCCACCCCGCCGACCATCTGTTGCTGCTCTTCACCTCCGGCTCCACCGGAGCGCCCAAGGCGGTGATCTGCAGCCAGCGGCGCTTGGCCGCCATCGCCACCGTGACCCCGGACAAGTTCGGCATCTCCCGGGACACGGTCACCTACCAGTCGATGCCGCTGTTCCACGGCAACGCGTTGATGGCCAACTGGGCCCCGGTCCTGGGCAGGGGGGCGACCATGGCCATGGCCCGGAGGTTCTCCGCCACCGGGTTTCTCCCCGATGTCCGACGGTTCGGCGCTTCCTTCTTCAACTACGTGGGTCGCTCGTTGGCCTATGTGTTGGCCACCCCCGAAGCCGCCGACGACGCCGACAATCCGCTGCGCCTCGGATTCGGGACCGAAGCGTCGGCCCGGGACATGGAGGCGTTCACCCGCCGGTTCGGCTGTGAGCTGCTGGAGAACTACGGCTCCAGCGAAGGCGCCATCAACACCGAGAAGCCGGCGGGGGCACCGGCCAACTCCATCGGCATGCCGCGCCCGGGAACCGATGTGGCCATTGTCGACCCCGTCACCCGCCGCGAGTGTCCGCCGGCCCGCTTCGACGCCGAGGGCGGACTGGTCAACGGCCATGAGGCCATCGGGGAGATCGTGGGACGGAACGTGGTCGGGTCGTTCGAGGGCTATTACAACAACGCCGAGGCCGAGGCCGAGCGGATCCGCCACGGCTGGTACTGGAGTGGCGACCTCGGCTATCGCGACGAGGACGGATGGTTCTACTTCGCCGGTCGGGGCGGGGACTGGCTCCGGGTCGACAGCGAGAACTTTGCCGCCGCTCCCCTCGAGCGGATTCTCTCCCACTATCCGACGGCAGTGATGGTCGCCGTCTACCCGGTTCCCGACGCCCGCACCGGCGACCAGGTGATGGTGGCGATGGAACTGGAGCCGGGTTCGTCCTTCGATCCTGTCGGGTTCCACGACTTTCTCACCCGCCAGCCCGACCTCGGGACCAAGTGGATGCCCCGGTTCGTGCGGATCGTGCCGGAGATGCCGCTCACCGCTTCGAACAAGGTGCAGAAGCAGCCGCTGCGGACCGAACGGTGGGAGACATCGGACCCGGTGTACTGGCAACCGCGGCGGGGTGGGCCCTACGAGCCCCTGGCCGCTGCCCAGGTCGCTGACCTCCGGGCCGAGTTCCGAG
>DASZNG010000176.1:0-6474 GCA_035551535.1 Acidimicrobiales bacterium
CGTCTTGGGTAGCTCGGTCGTCTCGTCGGTCGGGCCCGGATCGTCGTTGTTGCCCGGGTCGTCGGTCACGCCGGGATCGTCGGTCACGGCACCCCCCGGGTGGCACTGTCGCCGATCGGGGGTGAGGTGATGCCCGCCGCCCGGAGAGCGGTGGCGGCGCGGAACCGAATCTCCCGCCCGACTTCGAACTGGCGGCCGGGGAGGGTGCGGGCGATCAGCCGGAGTTGCACGTAACCCACCTCGATGGATTCCACCCCGGCCACCACCGGCTCCCCGAGGATCAGGCTCCGCCAGTGGTCGTCACGGGTCATGCCGTCGATGGCATCCCGCAAGAGGTGGGTCACCACTTCGAGGTCCTCGTCCACCGGGATCGGGATGTCGATGACCGCCCGGGCCCAGTCCTTCGACAGGTTGGTCACCTGCCGCAAGGCGCTGTTGGGCACGATCACCAGCTCGCCCTGAGCGGTGCGGAGTTTGGTCACCCGGAGGGTGATCTCCTCCACGGTGCCGGTCACTCCGGTGCTCTGGCCGGGCATCGAGAGTCGGATGACGTCGCCGAAGGCGAACTGGTGCTCGGCAAACAGGAAGAAGCCGGACAGGAGATCCCCGACCACCTGCTGGGCGCCGAAGCCGAGACCGATGCCGATCACCGTGGCCGGGGCGACCAGGGTGGTGAGCGGGAGGCCCAGGCGCTCCAGGGCGAGCAACCCGCCCAGGAAGCAGGCGAGCGCCACCACCACCCACTCGATGGCTTCGCTGAGCGTCCGCGACCGCTTGGCCCCCTCGGAGGCCACCAGCCCCGACTCGATGGACTCGCGGATCCGGTCGTCGATGTCGCGGCGCCGGCGGGCTCCCGCCCAGTGGGCAAACCGCACGATCAACCAGGCTCCGAGGAGGATGACCAGGGCGGGGAACAGAGAATCGTCGAGCCACGAGTTGTGGAGCCAGTGCACGGTCCAGCGAAATTACCATCGACCTCAGGGGGCCGAGGCACCTCCTTCCCCCTCCCCTTCCCCCCGCCCTTCCCCTCCCGATGGCCGGGGGATCCGATCCTCGTGCGCACCCCACCGCCGGCTGCCATAAACTGACGGTCTGTCGGATTTGGACCAGGTCCAGGGGTTGCCGGGCACGCCAGCGGTAGCCGGGACGAAGCCGATGCCTACGAAGGGGAGCCTCCCATGCTCGATTACGCCATCCGCAACGGCCTGGTGGTCGACGGCACCGGGGCACCCGGCCGGCGGGCCGACGTCGGCATCCGCGACGGGAAGATCGTGGCCGTCGGCGAGGTCAGCGAGGACGCCGCCACCGAATTCGACGCCGAGGGTCTGGTGGTGGCGCCGGGGATCATCGACCCCCACACCCACTACGACGCCCAACTGTTCTGGGATGCCACCGCCTCGCCGTCCAACCTCCACGGGGTGACCACCGTCATCGGGGGCAACTGCGGCTTCACCCTGGCCCCGATCAAGAGCCAGGACCACGACTACATCCGCCAGATGATGGCCAAGGTCGAGGGGATGCCGCTGGTCGCCCTGGAGGACGGGGTCCCCTGGAACTGGACGACGTTCGCCGACTACCTCGGTCGCCTGGAGGGCAATCTCGGGGTCAACGCCGGGTTCCTGGTCGGGCACTGCGCGCTGCGCCGGTGGGTGATGGGCGAGGAGCGCGGATCCGAGGTGGCCAACGACGAGGAGTTGGCGGCCATGACGACCCTGCTGGCCGAGTCGCTGGAAGCCGGCGGTCTGGGTTTCTCGTCGTCCCAGTCGCGCACCCACTCCGACGGCGACGGGAACCCCATCTCCTCCCGCTACGCCGACCGTCGGGAGATGCTGGCCTTCTCCTCGGTGGTCGCCGACCACCCGGGAACCACCCTCGAGTACATCACCAGCGGGTGTCTCGACATGTTCTCCGACGAGGAGATGGACCTGATGGTGGACATGAGTACCACCGCCAAGCGCCCGCTCAACTGGAACCTCCTGAGCATCGACTCCCGCGCGCCGGAGAAGCTCGCCCGCCAGCTGGAGGTCTCGGCCAAGGCGGCGGCCGCCGGCGGCAAGGTGGTGGCCCTGACCATGCCCACCCTGGTACCGATGAACATGAGCTTCCGCACCC
This sequence comes from Acidimicrobiales bacterium, assembly GCA_035551535.1. Classification (GTDB taxonomy): domain Bacteria; phylum Actinomycetota; class Acidimicrobiia; order Acidimicrobiales; family RAAP-2; genus DASZIT01. The sequence goes on from DASZNG010000176.1 coordinate 2,113, forward strand.
ACTGCGCCCTGTTCCTGATCCCGGGATGGGGCGACGTGATGGGATTGCCGGCCGAGGAGCGCATGGCCAAGCTCCGGGACCCGGCGGTGCGGGCCCAGCTCGACGAGGTCGCCCACTCGAAGGAGGCCGGGGTCTTCCGGCGCCTGTCCCACTGGGCCAACTACATCATCGGGGACACCTTCGCCCCGGCCAACGACGGACTGAGTTGGCGGGACGTGGGCTCCATCGCCCAGGAGCAGGGCAAGGAGCCGTTCGACACCCTCCTGGACATCGTGCTGGCCGACGATCTCCGCACCGTGCTGTGGCCCAAGGCCTCCGACGGCGACGCCGCCTCCTGGGAGGCCCGGGTGGAAGCCTGGGACGACCCGGGGGTGATGATCGGGGGATCGGACGCCGGTGCCCACCTCGACCGGATGTGCGGCTCGAACTACCCGACCTCGTTTCTGGGCGACTGCCTCCGCAAACGCAAGCTGGTGCCGATGGAGCAGGCCATCCGGATGATGACCGAGGCGCCGGCCGACCTGTTCGGGATCGAGGACCGGGGCCACGTGGCCGTGGGCCAGCAAGCGGACCTGTTCATCTTCGACCCCGAAACCGTCGGTTCCGAGCCGGCCACCCTGGTCAACGACCTCCCGGGGGGGAGCCCCCGACTGGTGGCCGACGCCATCGGGGTGGTCCGGGTGCTGGTCAACGGGGTCGAGACCATCGTCGATGGCAAGCCCACCGGCAACCTGCCCGGCTCCCTGCTCAAGTCGGGCCGGGACACCGTCACCGTCGACCCGTCGCGGGTCCGGGTCTGAGTCCGACCGTCGCCGACGGGCGGTCCGCATGGCCGGGTCCGAGGTCGGCGACCTACACTGCTGACACTTCGTCAGAAACGCGAGAGGGGAACCCGCCCATGGCCGAGCAGGTCACCAAAGATGAGACCCAGCTGCTGATCGGCGGGAAGTGGATTCCGGCCGGGAACGGGACCTACGACATCGTCAACCCGGCCACCGAGCAGGTGGTGGGACAGGCACCTAACGCCTCGGTGGACGACGCCAACCGGGCGGCGGCCGCCGCCGCCGAGGCCTTCCCGGCCTGGTCGAACACCCCGGTCGACGAGCGACTGGGCCTACTGAAGCAAGCCGCCGCCGCCATCCGGGCCAAGAACGACGAGCTGGTCCCCCTGGTCATCGCCGAGACCGGCGCCACCGCCTCGGTCGGGTCGCGTATGCAGGTTCCGATCAGCGCCGACCGGTTCGAGCGGTACTCCCGCGACATCCGCCACGTGCAGGAATCCATGCTCCCGCCGATCGCCACCGCCGCCACGCCCCTGGCCCCCGGCGGGCTGGTCAGCGCCCTGGCCTACCGCCAGCCGGTCGGGGTGGTGGCCGCCATCGCCAGCTACAACTTCCCGCTGACCAACATGGCCGGCAAGGTCGCCCCCGCCCTGGCCATGGGCAACACCGTGGTCATCAAGCCGGCGCCACAGGATCCGCTGGCAGTGGTGGAGCTGGCCCGGGTCCTCGACCAGGTCGGCTTCCCGCCGGGGGTGATCAACCTCATCAGCTCCCAGGGCCCCGAACCTGCCTCGGCCCTCACCACCTCCCCCGACGTCGACATGGTCTCGTTCACCGGGTCGACGGCGGTGGGCCAACGGATCGCCGCCGCCGGCGCCCCGACCATGAAGCGGTTGCTGATGGAGCTCGGCGGCAAGGGGGCGGCGGTGGTCTTCGCCGACGCCGACATCAAAGCCGCGGTGGGCGCCATCGGGTCGACCTGGGCGTTCCACTCCGGCCAGATCTGCACCGCACCGACCCGGGCCGTCATCCACCGGAGCATCTTCGACCAGGTGGTCGACGGGCTCTCGACCTTCGCCGGCTTCCTCACCGTCGGCGACCCCACCGACACCAAGACGGTGGTAGGCCCGCTCATCTCCGCCTCCCAGCAGCAACGGGTGCTCGACTACATCGAGACCGGGCGCAAGGAGGGCGAGGTGGTGATGGGCGGCAACCGTCCGGGACACCTCCCGACCGGCTACTACGTGGAGCCCACCCTCATCTGCGGGTCCAACGACATCACCGTGGCCCGGGAGGAGATCTTCGGCCCGGTGGTGGTGGCCATCCCCTTCGACGACGACGACGAGGGCGTGGCCATTGCCAACGATTCCGAGTTCGGCCTCTACGACTACGTCTTCAGCGCCGACACCCCCCGGGCGTTCCGGGTGGCCAAGCAGCTCCGGTGCGGCCATGTCGGCATCAATACCGCCCAACGGAACATGGACGCCCCCTTCGGTGGCTTCAAGATGAGCGGCATCGGACGCGACGGCGGCGACTACGGGCTCGAGGCCTACTCGGAGATGCAGTCGATCATCTGGGCCGGCTGAGCCGAGCCCCCGGCGGTCGGCTACAACAGTCCGGTGCCCGTTCCCGTTTCCCCGTCGATTCCCCCGGCCTTCGTCGACCTGGCCAAGCGGGTCTCCAACTGGGGACGGTGGGGTCCCGACGATCAGCTCGGCACCCTCAACCTCATCGACGCCGCCGCCCGGCTCCGGGGGGTTGCCGCCGTCCGGGACGGGAGGGCCTTCCCCCTCGGGCTGCCACTGTCGGCCGAGGAGGGGATCCAGATGGGGTTCATCGAGGGAAGGGTGAACCCCGCCCGTTCGATGATCTACGTCAACAACCCGCTGTCCGAGGATCCCGAGTGGATCGCCTCGTCCGAGGACGTGGTCACCCTGGCCCTCCAGTGCGCCACCCACTGGGACGGGCTGGCCCATGTCTCCTACGGAAGCGGTCCGGACGGCGGCAAGCTCTACAACGGGTTCCCGGCATCGTCGGTGACCGACGCCGGGACGGCCAAGCTGGGCATCCACCTCGTCCGGTCACTGGTGTCGCGGGGCGTCCTGCTCGACGTGGCCCGGGCCAAGGGACGGGAGATCCTCGAGCCCGGGTACCCGATCACCCCCGATGACCTCGACGCCGCCTGTGCGCTCGGAGGGTTGGAACTGGCCGCCGGGGATGTGGTTCTGGTCCGCACCGGCCAGACCGCCCACCTGGGCCTCCCCGGGCGACCGGGGTTGGCCGGCGCCGCCCCCCACCGGGACCTGGTCGCCTACACCTGGCCGAGTCCGGGGCTGACCCTGGCCACCGCCGAATGGCTCCACGCCCGCGACGTGGCCGCGGTGGCTACCGACACCATGGTGCTCGAGGTCTATCCCGGCGAGGACAAGGACCTCTACCTTCCCGTCCATCTCATCCACCTGGTCGAGATGGGGATGACCCAGGGCCAGAATTGGTTCCTCGACGAGCTGGCCGACGCCTGTGCCGGCGACGGGCGCTACGAGTTCCTCCTCGACGCCACCCCGCTGCCGTTCACCAACGCCCTCGGCTCGCCGGTCAACCCGGTGGCCCTCCGATGAGCTCCTCCCCCACCCGCCGCCGGCTGGCCATCGGCGCCCTGGCCCTCGGCGCCGGCGCGCTGGTCGGCTACACCGCACAGCGCCGGCTGTCCAACCGGTGGCGGGCCGACGAGGCGGCCATGGAGGCGGCCGGTCTGGTCCTCGACGACCAGCTGCTGCACCACCAGATCCCGGTGAGCGACGGTGGCAGCATCCACGTCGTCGAGGGGGGCGCGGGTCCGCCCGTCGTCCTGGTCCACGGCGTGACCCTCTCGGTCATCACCTGGGCCCGGCAGCTGGCCGGGCTCTCCGACCGCCACCGGGTGATCGCCATCGACCAGCGGGGACACGGACCCTCGACCGCGGGGTCCGACGGCTACACGCTCGATCGCCTGGGCGAGGACATCGTCGAGGTGCTCCACGAACTGGACGTGGAAGCCGGGGTCCTGGTCGGCCACTCGATGGGCGGGATGGCGACCATGGCCGCGGCCGTCAACTCCCCGGACCGCCTGGCCGAGCACATCGGCGGTCTGGTCCTGCTCGACACCTCATCGCACCCACTGGCCAACGTGCCGGTGCCGCCGGCCGTGGTCGACCGCTTCGGTGCCCGGAACGAACGCATCCTCGCCCGGGCCGGCGAACGGGGCCGGCCGGCCATTCCCGGCGACGCCCGCCTGACCTGGTCGATGCGGATGGCCTACGGGTCCCGACCCGATCCCGCCGCCATCGAGCTGGGTCGGACCATGATGGCGGCCATGTCTCCCGCGTCCCTCGGGCCGCTGGTGCGGGCCATCGGCTCGTTCAAACTCCGGGACCGTCTCGGGGCCATCGACCTCCCGACCCGGGTGGTGGTCGGCTCCCGTGACCTGCTCACCCCACCCCGACACGCCCGGGCCATCGCCGAGGGCATCCCCGAGGCCCAGCTGGTGGTGTTGCCCGGGGCCGGGCACATGGTGATGCTCGAACGCCCCGACGAGCTGAAC
>DASZNG010000177.1:0-3380 GCA_035551535.1 Acidimicrobiales bacterium
CCGGGGCCCACGGCCGGTATCCGGGTGGCTACGTGGCGTGGTTTGCCCGTGCCGATAGACTGCGGGTGAGTGCGCTGAAATGGGCGCATCGGCCCGGTCAACGGCGATCGGCGCACACGGGAAATGGCGCCGAGTGTTCCACCGGCGACCGAGCGCAGAGAAATAGCGCGAGAGAGCAGTACGAAGAGGAGCGCGGTGTCCGACACGACGACCAACGACCATCCGTCGGAAGTGCTCGACCGGGTCATTCTCCGATTCGCCGGAGACTCGGGCGACGGCATGCAGCTCGTCGGCGACCAGTTCACCACGGTCTCCGCCCTGTTCGGGAACGACCTGGCGACGTTCCCGGACTTCCCGGCGGAGATCCGGGCCCCGGCCGGCACCTTGGCCGGTGTCTCGGCCTTCCAGGTGCAAATCTCCGACCACGACATCCTGACCCCCGGCGACGCGCCGAACGTGCTGGTGGCCATGAACCCGGCGGCGTTGAAGGCCAACATCGACACCCTCCCTCCCGGCGCCACCATCGTCGTCAATGTCGACGCCTTCGAAGAACGCAACCTGGCCAAGGCCGGTTACGAGGCCAACCCGCTGACCGACGGGAGCCTGGCCGCCTACACCGTCTACGAGATCCCGATGACCTCGATCACCACCGAGGTGTCCAAAGATGCCGGGGTCAAGCCTCGGGACGCGGAGCGGTCCAAGAACTTCTTCGCCCTCGGTCTGATCTGCTGGCTCTATACCCGCCCGGTCGACGGCGTGGCCAAGTGGACCGAGGAGAAGTACGCAGGCAAGCCACTGGTGATGGAGGCTAACCTCCGCGCCCTGAAGGCCGGGTACCACTTCGGGGAGACCGCCGAGCTGTTCGAGTCCTCCTACGAGGTGCGTCCTGCCACCCTCGATCCCGGTGAGTACGTCAATATCACCGGAAACATGGCCACCGCCTGGGGCCTGATCACCGCCTCCGACCAGAGCGGGCTGCCGTTGTTCCTCGGGACCTATCCGATCACCCCGGCGTCGGACATCCTCCACGAGCTGTCCAAGCACAAGGAGTTCGGAGTGCGGACGTTCCAGGCCGAGGACGAGATCTCCGGGATCGGCGCCGCCCTGGGTGCTGCCTTCGGCGGGGCGCTGGGGGTCACCACCACCTCCGGCCCGGGGGTGGACCTCAAGTCGGAGATGATGGGACTCGGCATCAGCCTGGAGATCCCGCTGCTGATCATCGACATCCAACGCGGGGGCCCCTCCACCGGCCTGCCCACCAAGACCGAGCAGGGTGACCTGCTCCATGCCATGTACGGACGCCACGGCGAATCGCCCCTTCCCATCGTGGCGGCCAAGACGCCGTCGCACTGCTTCGAGGCGACCATCGAAGCCGTCCGTCTCGCCGTCAAGTACCGCACCCCGGTGATCCTGCTGTCCGACGGGTACCTGGCCAACGGGACCGAGCCGTGGCGCCTGCCGGACATCGCCGACCTGCCGGCCATCGACCCCGACTTCGCCACCGGTCCCAACCACACCGACCTCGACGGCAACCAGGAGTTCTGGCCCTACGTGCGGGACGAGACGACGCTGGCCCGACCCTGGGCGCCCCCCGGCCTGGCCGGTCTCGAGCACCGGATCGGCGGCCTCGAGAAGGAGGACGGCTCCGGGAACGTCAGCTACGACGGCGAGAACCACGAGCGGATGACCCGGCTGCGGGCGGCGAAGATCGCCGGCATCGCCTATGACATTCCCCCCACCGACCTGGACGACGAAGACGGCGACGCCCGCACCCTGGTCGTCGGCTGGGGCTCCACCTACGGCGCGATTGCCGCCGGCGTCCGGCGGGTGAGGGCCCGGGGATTCAAGGTGGCCCACGTCCATCTGGTGCACCTGAACCCGTTCCCGGTCGACCTCGGCGAGGTGCTCCACCGTTACGACAAGGTGCTGGTGCCCGAAGTCAACCTTGGTCAGCTCAGCCGGCTCCTGCGGGCCGAGTACCTGGTGGACACCGTCTCCTTCACCCAGTTGAAGGGGATTCCCTTCCGGGCGGCATCGATGGAGGCGGCGATCATGGAGTTGATCAAGGCCGAGGATGGGGATGTCGGCGCCGTCGGCGGAACCCCGGTCGGCGGAAAGGTGTCCGACATATGACCGACCTGGCCCAAACCAACGGCTCCAGCACCAACGGAGCCTCGACGGCGGTGCCCGCCACCACCCGGAAGGACTGGTCCTCGGACCAGGAGGTCCGATGGTGTCCGGGGTGCGGTGACTACTCGATCCTGTCGGCCATGCAGATGCTGATGCCCGATCTCGGGGTCCGGCGGGAGAGCACGGTGTTCCTCTCCGGCATCGGCTGCGCGGCGCGGTTCCCGTACTACATGAACACCTACGGGTTGCATTCCATCCACGGGCGGGCCCCGGCCATCGCCACCGGTCTGGCCACCACCCGGCCGGATCTCGACGTGTGGGTGATCACCGGCGACGGCGACTCGTTGTCGATCGGGGGCAATCACCTGATCCACGCCCTGCGCCGGAACGTGAACATCACCATCCTGTTGTTCAACAATCAGATCTACGGGCTGACCAAGGGGCAGTACTCGCCGACCTCGGAGATGGCCAAGGTCACCAAGTCGACCCCGTTCGGCTCCCTCGAACAGCCGTTCAACCCGCTGAGCCTGGCGCTGGGGGCGGAGGCGAGCTTTGTCGCCCGCACCCACGACATGGACCGGAAGCACATGATCGAGACCTTCCGCCGGGCCCACGCCCACCAGGGGGCGTCGTTCGTGGAGATCTACCAGAACTGCAACGTCTTCAACGACGGTGCCTTCGAGCAGGTCACCGGCAAGGACAACCGCGCCGAGATGCTCATTCCCCTGGTGCATGGCGAACCGATCCGATTCGGGGCCGATGGCGCCCACGGGGTGGTGCGGGGCCCGGATGGGGCGGTCGACGTGGTGGAGGTGGCCGAGGTCGGCGAGTCGGCGTTGCTCGTCCACGACGAGCATCGGGAGAACCCGGGTCTCGCTTTCCAGCTCAGCCGGCTGTCCCGGGGCCCCTATGAGCCGACGCCCATCGGCATCTTCCGCGACGTCGACCGGCCGGAGTACGGCGAGGAGATGTCCCGCCAGATCGACCAGGTGATGGAGCGCAAGGGCAAGGGCGACATCGCCGCGCTGTTGCGCTCCGGCTCCACCTGGACGGTGTCGTAGGCCGACCGCGACCGCCCGCGTCCGGCGCTCAGCAGGTGATGCGGTGAATCGGGTCAAGGTGGGCTTCTTCTCGCTGTCGCGGCGGTCACCGGATGGCGACGACCGGTCGTACCTGGCCTGGCACCAGCTGGACCACATGCCCGAGCAGTACCAGCTGCCCGGGCTGGTCCTCGGCCAGCGGTGGGTGTC
>DASZNG010000178.1:0-11509 GCA_035551535.1 Acidimicrobiales bacterium
GCACTCCCGTAGAAGACGACCACACCGATCCACACGAGCAGTTTGGGGGTGACCCCAGTTTACCTTTTGCCATGGGCCCGAACCCCGATCCGACTTTCCCAATCTGCGTAAATGCGCAGGATCTAGTAGGGCCTAAGTGGCCTCACTGGTTGTCGGCATTGTCGCTTCAAACATTGAATTGTCAGATTCGCGGGGGTCTGTCCCCGAACCGCCGGTGTGAGCGTCACTTTTAGTGGGTCGAGCCGTCAGCAGGTGGCATCCTGATCCGCCCTTTGCTGCCGAAGCCCCCCCCCGGGGCTCGGTGGTCCTTGGTTGCCTTGAGCCAACGACTGACCCAACGCAATTCGCAACTATTTCAGGACGGATGGGCTGACTTGATGGGGAGCTCGATGACGTGGTACCGGCCGTAGTTCTCGGCGCGTTCGACCGCGATCCACGATGTTCGCCAGCGCCGAGTGGCGGCGAAGTCGGCTTTTGCCACTGGGGGAGGGAACTTTCGTGCCCCACCCGTGCCCCATTGGACGAGGAACAGCGCGTAACAGCGACTACCGACGAGGGAGAGCCCTTAGGCAGATCTGGTCTGTGAACAGGCATTTCACCCGGATGGCCCTGATCACATCGTCAGACATCACTCGTGCCTAACGCAGCTGAAAAGCGTGAGGTCACCGGATCGACGCCGGTCCCGACCACCACCAAGGCCAGCTCACACGGTGTGAGCCACCTGGTACCCCACAGGGGCAACTCGGATCTTTGCCTCCAACCTCAACTGGTAGGCGAGCGGCATCGGCTCGCTCGACGCCTCGACTGGTGTAATACCCCTAAGTGCTGACCGCGGGTGGGAGAGCAATCGCCAGCGTTTGAGCGAGCCGGATGACCTCGTCCCGAGTCAGAGGCCCGGGTTCACCGATCGCTTCGGCAAGCTTCCGTGGCCACGTCACCAACACGCCACCTTGGTGGAACGGTTTGGCAAAGAGACCCCAGTCCGAGTCGACGAAGCACAGTGCCGCGGTGACGCTGACGTCGGCGCCTTGCGTCGCCTCGAGTACCGCGTTGATCTGCTTGACCAACCCGCCTACGAGTTTGGACCGGTCCCGACCGTTCACGTATAAGCGCCTGTCCGTCTTGAGCCAACCGCCGAGGTCCCGCTGCTCGACTTTCCCTTTGTAGTTCTTCGCATCAACGATCCAGACGCCGGACGGGGCGGCGATCACGTGGTCGATGTTCCCCCGGCTTCGTGGGACCCGGAGGTCATTGAGGAGCACGGCTCGGTCACCCACGGAGCGAAGGAGGTAGTCCGCCAGTTTGGCTTCGCCCGCTCCCCCTTGGGCCCATGCCCTGGTCGACTGGGGATCATCAGAGAGGAACTTCACCAGTCCCGAGGCCCGGCCCCATCTCCGGTCGATTTCGGCTTCTCGGCGCCGGTGAAGCCGCTCGTACATCAACTGAGCGGAGGCGCCGGCGACGCTCTTCGCGCCTCCTGCCGCCAACGAGGTCTGATGAGGAGGAGGCCGAAGGGGTAGTGGAAAGGAGGGCTGTTCGGGTTCGGCCGGAAGGCAGGCGGTGCAGGTCGCCGAGCGAAGGTCGGAGTTCCACCATCCCTGGGTCCCAGGCGAAAGCGAGGTCGAGCATCGACAGCAGGCCGCTGGGTAGCGCAGCTTGAGGAGCCGGTCAGACACCGGTTCGTCCTGTCAGCCCACCGATAGCGCCGGGACCCTCCATGTTGATGTCATCGGCATTGCTCCGCCAATGCTGAATCGGGCCTTGGAGCACTATCCCGGCACCGGGGGACCACCCAAGAGCCGGCTCTCAACACCGGCAGGCGCCGCCCGGTCCTGACCCGCGATACTTCGAGCATGGCCAACGAGACCGACGCCAATCCGCCGGGGGGACCGATCTGCCCGAACTGCCGGCAACCCCTTCGGGTGCATCTGCGCCAAGAGCGGATCGCGGCCCGGGCTCCGTCTGCAGACCAAGCCCCGAGTCCGGTGTTGATCACCTACTGCGGGAACTGCGGATGGACGCTCGCGGCGGTGCCCGGACCAACCTGGGTCTCCATCAGCAGCGATCCAGAGTCGGCAGAGGTTGAGGATCCGGAAGATGCGACCACACTCGAGGGTCAATTCCAGCTCCGGTGCCGTGACCTGGTCACGGAGATCCGTGCCCTCGGCTTCTCCCCGGTTGGCTGGATTGGGTTGATCAACCGGGTCGGAGCCGCCCAATGTGCCTCGCAACTTCTGGCGGATCGTCGAATCCTCCCGGTCACCCATTGGCTCGTCGATCAAGGACATCCGGAGTTGACGTTGGAGCACGCGATCCAGCAGCCACGCTGGGCCGACCTCTTCAATGACGACGATCGGGAAGAGGCGCGGTGGCGGCTGACCATCGCCGGAGGGAATCGGGAGCGCTAGGCGGCCCTGACCAGGTAGGCGCTGGACATCGAGGCCGATCCGCCCCATGATCATGCGATGGAGTCGCCCTCGTTGGTCGAGACCGTCAGCCGGCTGCCGGGAACCATGCTTCGGCTCCCGGGCACCGCGCTCCGGGCATTGAATGCACTCAACACGTTGGCCGATCGCATTGAGGGTCTGATGACCCTGCTGGAGCGGATGGAGGGCGGGGTGACCCGGGCCGGCAACGGGGTCGAGCTGGCCGCCACCGGCATTTCCCAAGCGGTGTCGGGACTCGAACGGGCCGTCGGCACCCTCGACGGCTCGTTGCCGACGCTGGCCGACTCGGCGGCATCGCTCCGGACCCTGACCGAACGGCTCAGCGGAGTGGCGATCGATCTGGCCACCGAACTGCCCAAGGCCACCGCCACCCTGCAAGAGATCTCTCCCGAATTGGGCAAAGTCGTCGGCACCCTCGACGAGCGATTCGGTCATCTCGACCGGGTGGTCACCGATCTGGCCCAGATGGTCGAGGCCGTCATTGGAACCATCCCGGGCATGCGACGCGTGCTGCGGGGAACCGGAGTCTGAGGAGGCATCTTGAGCACCACCGATCACGACGCGGCATTGGAAGTTGTCCGGGCCACCTCGGAGCCGATCCATGACATCGGCACCTCGATCTACCTGAGTCCCGATGTGTTCGGGTGGGCGGCCGGATGGGGGTGGGCGAACCCGTTCGCCTTCTACTTCGCCGGCCGGGGGGCGATGCTCGGCGACGTGGGGTCCGATGTCGTCGGTTCGGCCATGGGATGGTTCCACCCGGGAGCGGTCACCGCGATGTACGACGAGGGGGTCGCCGTCGCCGGCGCTGCCGCCGCTGCGCAACGCATGGCCGAGGCTCATGACCGGTGGGGCCAGAAGCACCTGAGTGACATCAAGGGCCTCGACGACATCGTCGCGGTGACCGAGACGCTGGTCGATCGGCTGGAAGGCTCGGCTATCCCCCTCTTCGCCGGCTGGAGGGCGGCACCAAAATCCGACGACCCGGCCGGGCGGGCCGCCCAGCTGATGCAGATCCTGAGGGAGTGGCGCGGTGGCCTGCACCTGGTGGCCACGACCGCCGTCGGGTTGTCGCCCCTGGAGGCGATCCTCACCAACGAGGGCGAAGGGCAAGCCAAGTTCTTCGGCTGGTCGGAGCCGTTCCCCGACTGCCAGGCCATCCGGGACAAGCACCAAGAGGCAGAGGAGATCACCGATCGGCTGAGTGCGGCGTCTTTCAGCCAGGCCCTCGAACCCGGGCAGTTCGAAAGCTTCGAATCCGGGGTCGCCGCGGTCCGCGCCGCGATTCCGTAAGGCTTCCGGAACCTGGCCTTCAGCCGAAGTCCCCGGTCGCCGAACCCGTGTGTTCCCTGAGTAGCCAAGGACCTCCCGCATGAGCTATCGAGTCATCCAGTGGGCCACCGGAGGCGTCGGCCGGGCCGCCATCGAAGGCGTGCTCGACCATCCCGACCTCGAGCTGGTGGGAGCCTGGGTACACAGCCCGGCCAAGGAGGGAGCCGACCTCGGCACCCTGGTCGGCCGCGGAGCGATCGGGGTGACCGCCACCGGCGACGTCGACGCGCTGTTGGCCACCGACGCCGACTGTGTCGTGTACAGCCCGTTCATGGCCGACCCCGCCGTGGTCACCGCCATCCTCCAATCCGGAAAGAACCTGATCACTCCGCTGGGCTGGTTCTACCCGCCATCCGATGAGCGCGAGAAGTTCGACGCGTTGGCCACCGGTGCCGGTGTCACCTTGCACGGCACCGGCATCCACCCCGGGGGCATCACCGATCGATTCCCGCTGATGATCTCCGCGCTGTCGGGCTCGATCACCCACGTGCGGGCCGAAGAGTTCTCTGACATCCGCACCTACGGCGCCCCCGATGTGGTCCGCGACTGGATGCTCTTCGGCAAGACCCTCGAGGAGGCTCGGGGCAGCATCATGCTCAACGCGCTGGGCATTGGCTTCTGCCAGTCGATCTCCATGGTGGCGGCCGAGCTCGGCTTCGACCTGGATCCGGATTTCCGCACCACCCACCGGATGGCGGTGGCCACCGCCCCCATCGATTCTCCGATCGGCCCCATCCAGCCGGGGACGGTGGCCGCCCAACGGTTCACCTGGGAAGCCACCGTCGACGGCGTGCCGGTGGTGACCGCCGCGGTCAACTGGCTCATGGGCGAGGCGGACCTCGACCCCGCCTGGACCTTCGGTCCCGAGGGTGAACGCTTCGAGGTCGAGGTCACCGGGGATCCCAGCTGTCTGACCACCTTCAAGAAGTTGCACCCGGAGTCGGTCGAAGCCGGACTGGTGCGCAATCCCGGCATCGTGGCCACCGCCATGCACTGCGTCAATGCCATCCCTTACGTGGTGGCCGCCCGTCCCGGGCTGCTCACCTACCTGGACCTACCTCTGGTGGCCGGCCGCGCCTCGCTCGGCCTCCATCGCAGCCGGAGTTGAACCCTCGCGATTGAGCGTCATCCGGCGCGGTGCACAGCCCGGCGCCCCCTCACCGTGGCCCGCCCGACCGCCGAGGACGCTCAGGCCAAGTCCGGCCATCCGGTGGTCAGCGACCGGTGGCACCGTCGGGGGACGCCAGCGAAAGCCGGGGCGAAAAAACCGCCGGGGATGCCTCAACTAACCTCTTCGCTCGTGCGTCTACGTTGGCTGTTGTGGTGCCCGGCGCTGGCATCAGCAGCATTTCTCCTGGTCCAGGCCCTGCAACTGGCGACCCATAACCACAACGACCTCGATGTCTACCTGGTCGGGGCCAGGCACCTGTTCGACGGCACCATGTACACCAACCGGTCGTCCCTCTACGGGCTCCCCTTCCTCTACCCGCCGATTGCCGGGTTGGCCTTTCTCCCGCTGACCTGGATCAAGTTGAAAACTGCGGTCTACCTCTGGGCCGTCTTCAATTGCGTCCTGCTGGTGGGACTCATCGGCGTCTCCATCCGAGCCGCCCGGCCGTCGATGCCCTGGACCCGCCTGGTGTGGTGGTCGCTGGCCCTGTCCTGGCCGGCCTACCACCTCGATCCGATCTTCCAGACCATGAACTTCGCCCAGATCAACATCGTGCTGGCCTTCCTGATCATGTGCGACCTGGCCATCTCCCGCCGGTTCCTCAAGCGGGCCCTCCCCGAAGGGGTGCTGCTCGGGCTGGCAGCCGCGGTCAAGCTCACCCCGCTCATCTTCGTGCCCTACCTGGCGCTGGCCAAGCGGACCCGGACCGCGGTCACCGTGGTGGTGACCTTCGCGGCCGCCACCCTCTTGATGTTCGCCGTCGTGCCCCGCCTGTCCTGGTCGTTCTGGACGAACTACGCCTTCAAGGCGAGCCGGGTCGGCGTGTACTACATCAGCGATCAGAACGTCCAGGCGGCGGTGGTCCGCATCAACCACGCCCTGGTCCCCAAGTTGGTGGTGGACGTGGTGGTGCTGGCGGTCGGCATCTCCGGGGTGGTGCTGGCCGCCTGGGCCCACCGGGAATCCTCCCGGCTGCTGGGGGTCCTGGTGGCGGCGGCCACCGGTCTGCTGGTCTCGCCGATCTCCTGGGACCACCACATGGTGTGGGTGGTGCCGGTCATCGGTTGGTTGTGGCTCGGCCATGACCGGCCCAAGTTCGGCCGGCTCTGGGCGATTGCCACCGCGGTGCTGTTCTGGCAGGCCCCGATCTGGTGGGTCCCCCAGGACAACGGCACCCAGTTCAGCCTGCACGGGCTCAACCTCTTCTACGGCAACTCGTTCTTCTTCGCCACCCTCCTCTTCCTGGCCGGGATCGCGGTCATGCTCACCCTCCGGCACCGCTCGCGCCGGGCTGGCCCGGCCGGCGTCACCACCGGCGAGGCGGCCGGGACCGACCGGTCCGAACCGCCCCGGCTCAAGGAACCGTCGGTGATCGGTTCGGGCTGATGGCGTCCGTCGGTCGCTACGGCCCTCGAGGAGGTGCCCTTCCCCTACGCTGGCCGTCGAGCCAACCGCGGATCGAGTTCACAGGGGACAGGCATGACCGAGTTGTTCACCATCGCCGGGAAGGTGGCCCTGGTCACCGGGGGGACACGGGGGATCGGGCTCATGATCGCCTCGGGGTATGTCGACGCCGGCGCCAAGGTCTACGTCTCGTCCCGGAAGGCGGAGGTGGGCGAGGCGGTGGCAGCGGAGCTGTCGACCCGGGGCGAGTGCGTCTCCCTCCCCGCCGACCTGTCCACCGAGGATGGCTGCCGGGGATTGGCCGAGCGCCTGGCCGCCCAGGAGGAGCGCCTCGACATCCTGGTCAACAACGCCGGAGCCACCTGGGGCGCCCCCATCGAGTCCTTCGACGAGGCGGCGTGGGAGAAAGTTCTGGCCCTCAACGTCAAAGGTGTCTTTCACACCACCAAATTCCACCTGCCGCTCCTCCGGGCGGCGGGAACCGCCGAGGAACCGTCCCGGGTCATCAACATCGGGTCCATCGACGGGATCCATGTCCCCCAGCTGGAGACCTACTCGTACTCGGCATCGAAGGCCGCCGTCCATCAACTGACCCGGCATCTGGCCAAGCGGCTGGCCCCGGCCACCACCGTCAATGCCATCGCCCCGGGGCCGTTCGAGTCGAAGATGATGCACGCCACCCTCGAGGCCTTCGGCGAGCAGATCGCCGCCTCTGCCCCGCTCCGCCGGATCGGGCGGCCCGATGACATGGCCGGCACCGCCATTTATCTCGCCTCGCGGGCCGGCGCCTACCTGACAGGGGCCATCATCCCGGTCGACGGCGGGATCGCCACCGTGGGCGCCTGACCCGATGGCGATCGAGGGCCGTCACCCCAGCCGGTCCCAGCAGGAGGTGGCCGGATGACCGAAGATCGAGCCGACGAGTTCGCCGGATCCCAGCCGTTCGCCGACCTGATCGGCGTCGAGGTCACCTCGGTCACCCCCGAGCGGGTGGTCGCCCACCTCGACTGGGCGCCCGAACGGTGCACCTCGGGCGGGATGCTCCACGGTGGGGCGATGATGAGCCTGGCCGACGCGGCCGGAGGCCTGGTCGCCTTCGTCAACCTCCCGTCCGGGGCGACCGGCACCACCACGGTGTCGTCCGCCACCCAGTTCACCCGCGGCCTCCGCCAGGGTCGGGCCACGGCCACCGCCCGGCCCCTGCATGTGGGCCGCACCACCATCGTGGTGGAGACCGATGTGCGGGATGACGACCATCGGCTGCTGGCCCGGGTGACCCAGACCCAGGCGGTGCTGACCGGTTGAACCCGAGACCGGCCGGCTACCGGGGGGCGGGATCGGTGGCCTCGGCGGCACCGGCGTAGCGGTCCCGCAGGATCCCCCGGTACAGCTTGCCGTTGTCCTGGCGGGGCAGCTCGTCGATGAACTCGACCGTGCGCGGGCACTTGAAATGGGCCAGTCGCTCCCGGCAGTAGGCCAGCAGCTCATCGGCCAGCTCCGGGCTCGGCCGCACTCCCGCCTGGAGCTCCACCACCGCCTTGACCGCCTCCCCCCATTCGCGGTCGGGGACCCCGATGGTGCCGACATCGCCGACCGCCGGGTGCTCCAGGAGGACGGCATCCACCTCGGCCGGGTAGATGTTCACCCCGCCGGAGATGATCAGGTTGGCCGAGCGGTCGGTCAGGTACAGATATCCGTCATCGTCGAAATGCCCCACGTCGCCGAGGGTGAAGTACTCGCCCCGGAAGGTGTCGGCCGTCTTGGCCGGGTCGTTGAAATACTTGAACCCGGCGCCCGCCAGGGCCCGGAGGAACACCAGGCCGGTCTCGCCGGCCGGCAGGGGGGTGCCGGCTTCGTCGCCGACCATCACCATGCCCGGGACGAACGGCTTGCCGACGGTGCCCGGGTGGGCCAGCCAGGTGGCGGCGTCGACGAAGGTGCCGAGGCCCTCGGTGGCGGCGTAGTACTCGGACACGATCGGCCCCAGCCAGTCGATCAGGCGCTGCTTGGTCACCACCGGGCAGGGGGCGGCGCCGTGGAGGACATAACGCAGCGAGGACACGTCGTAGCGCTGCCGGGTCGCCTCCGGGAGCGAGAGGAGCCGGTGGAACATGGTCGGGACCATGTGGGTGTGGGTGATGTGGTAGTCCTCGATGAGCCGGAGGGCGTCCTCGGCGTCCCAGCGTTCCATGAGGACGATCCCGACCCCGAAGTGCAGCGGCACCGCCAGCGAAAACGCCAGCGGGGCGGCGTGATAGAGCGGACCGGTGCACAGGTGGCGGTCGACCCCGTCCTCGAGGTAGCCGTAGATGTTCACGTCGAGGGTCGAAGCCGCGGTTGGCGGGCGGGCCACCCCCTTGGGCCGACCGGTGGTGCCCGAGGTGTAGAGCATGCTGGTGCCGAGCACCGGGTCCTCGACGTCGGCGCCGACCTCGCCCTCCAGCATCCCGTCGTAGGTCTCTGTCCCGGCCAGGGAGCCGCCGATGGCCGCCACCATGACCTCGGCGTCGGATTGCGCGGCCGCCGCCACCGCGACTTGGCCCCGGGGTACATCGGCGAACAGCACTTTGGCCTCACAGTCACCCACGATGTAGGCCACCTCGTCCACGGTCAGATGCCAGTTGACGGTGGTGAGGCGGAGCCCGGCTCGCTGGCAGGCGCACAGGACCTCGACGAACTCGGGGCGGTTGTCGCACAACAGCGCCACCGCGTCCCCGGCCTCCAGGCCTCGCCGGCGGAGGGCCCGGGCCAACCGGTTGGCGTTCCGATTGAGCTCGGTGAAGGTCCGGGTGCCGGCGGGCGAGATGATCGCCTCCCGGTCGCCGTGTCGGTCGGCCCAGTAGGACACGATCATCCCCTGGTCGGCCAATTGCTTCCGGCGCTGGGCCTCGATCGGTGTGGTGGTCATGGGGCGGTCCCTCCCGCTGACGGCACGAACAACGGCAGCTGGCGGCCGTCGGACAGCGGCTCCCAGGTCACCGACACCCCCATCCCCACCTCGACCTCGTCGGGCGGGCAGCCGACGATGTTGGTCATCAACCGGACCCCTTCTTCGAGTTCGACCAGCGCGACCACAAACGGCTTCCCCATCGAGAAGCCGACGGGAGGGGGGCGGTGCTCCGTGCTGTAGCTGTAGACCACCCCGTCCCCGGTGGCCGGGCGCCATTCGATGGCCGAGCCGAAGCACATCGGGCACACCTCCCGGGGATAGAAGAACGGACGCCCGCAGTCGACGCACCACGGCAGCACCAGCTGGCTTCGGCGGGTGGCCTCCCAGAACGGGCCCGACGCCGGGCCGA
Source organism: Acidimicrobiales bacterium (assembly GCA_035551535.1). GTDB lineage: Bacteria > Actinomycetota > Acidimicrobiia > Acidimicrobiales > RAAP-2 > DASZIT01. The sequence goes on from DASZNG010000178.1 coordinate 9,654, forward strand.
CCGGCGGCTCGAACCGCCGCGGCGGGCTGGGCAGGGCGGCGGAGGTCACCGGGTGGCCTCGGTGCCCACCACCAGCGTCGACATGCACGAGAGCTCGATCCCCGAACCGTGGGCCACCGCGATCTCCGGGTGCTCGAGCTGGCGGGCGTCGGCTTCGCCCCGCAGCTGCCTCACCGCCTCGACGATGAGGAACATCCCGTACATGCCCGGATGGGTGTAGGACAGCCCGCCCCCGTTGGTGTTCATCGGCAGCGACCCCCCGGGGCCGGTCTTCCCGTCCTCCACGAACGGGCCACCCTCACCCTTGGCGCAGAATCCCAAGTCCTCGAGGTGCAACAGGGCGGTGATGGTGAAGCTGTCGTAGCCCATCAGCAGGTCGACGTCGCCGGGGACGATCCCGGCCATGCCCATGGCCTTGGCTCCGGAGATGACCCCGGGGGTGGTGGTGAGGTCGGGCATCTGGGAGATGATCGAGTGATCGTGACAGGTCCCGGCCCCGAGGACGTAGACCGGGGGCTTGGCCAGCTCCCGGGCCCGCTCGGCGCTGGTCATGACGAAGGCGCCGGCCCCGTCGGTGACCAGGCAGCAATCGAGGAGATGGAGCGGGGAGCACTCGAGGCGGGAGGCCAGCACGTCGTCGATGGTGATGGGTTCCTGGTAGCGGGCCCGGGGGTTGAGGCCGGCCCAGGCCCGGGTGCTCACCGCGATCTGGGCCAGCTGCTCGGAGGTGGTGCCGAATTTGGCCATGTGCAAGGTGGCGGCCATCGCATAGGGGGCCATCGGCAGTCGGGGCCCGAAGGGGAGCTCCCACTCGAACAGCGGGTTGTCGTCTCCGACCGGGCCACGACGGCCGGGCCTCCCCCGGCGCCGGTCACTGCGGGGCGTCGCCGCGTACACGCTCACCACCACCTCGCAGAGGCCGGCGGCGATGGCGGCGGCGGCGTGCTCGGCGTGGACCTCGAAGCTCGAGCCACCGGTCATGGTCGAGTCGGTGAAGGTCGGATGGATGCCCAGGTATTCGGCCATGTCCATCGATGACGCGGTATGGCAGATCCCGTCGACGTCGGCCAGGGTCAGGCCGGCGTCCTCGAGGGCCCGGCCGATCACCGAGGCTTCGAGGGCGTGGCCGGTGGTGCCGAGCTCACCGGTGGGCGACACCTCGTCGGCCACCCCGACGATGGCGGCCGCCCCCCGCATGCCCACCGTCAGGTCCGGGTGCCGGTGGCAACCGTCGGCGCCGCGGCCGAGCGGTCGGCGGCGACCGCGTCATAGGCCTCGTAGTCCGAGGCGGTGTCGGCGGCGAACTCGAACTCCAGGAGCCCGGCCTGTCCCCACTGCTGGCGGAGCCATCCGTCGTTGGCTTCGAGCAGCCCCAGCTTCCGGACGTTGGGGACCAGCTTGGCGAAGAACGCCCGCTGGAAGCCGGCGAAGACGTTGCCCCCGGTGGCCTGCATGGCCTGGTGCAGGATCGGCATCAGCTCGTTCAGTGAGACCCCGAGCCGCTCCCAGACCTCGGGGGTGGTGGAACGGGCCCGATTGCGCAAGGTGTTCTCCACCAGGAACTCCTGCCGGTCGCGCAGCTCGGCGGAGGTCAGGCTCCGGTAGAACTCGCCGAGGGTGAGGACGCCGAAGGCGACGTGGCGGGCCTCGTCGGACATCACGTAGCGCAGCAGTTTCTTCAACAGCGGTTCGGTGGTGGTCCGGTGCAGCTCGCCGAAGGCGGCCAGGGCCAGGCTCTCGATGACGATCTGCATGCCCAGATAGGCGATGTCCCACCGGCTGTCCTCGATGAGCGCGGTGATCTGCTCCTCGAGGAACGGGCTCATCGGGTAGGCGCCGCCGAGTTTGGTGTCGAG
>DASZNG010000179.1:0-2082 GCA_035551535.1 Acidimicrobiales bacterium
CCGGCCGGCCCCAGCGCGTCGGCGTAGAGGGCCAGCACCGCCAGCACCCCGACGGTGACCAGTACCACCCCCCAGACATCGGCGGCGTGGGCGGCGACCACGTCCCACATGCCGGCCAGCATCCCGTCGCCCGAGGATCGCCCGCGTTTCGAGCGCGCCCGACCCCGGCCCCGGGATGCAGATTTCCTTCTCGAGGCGGCGTTTCCCCCGGAGCGGGAACGAACCGGGACCGCGGCCTTGGCTCTCGACCGCGAGGCTCCGGATCGACCCGCCGGACGCTTGGTAGCGGTCGACACAGTGGAGCCAGGATACTCCCTGGGTTCCCCGACCACGGGGACGCCTACCGTGAGCTCAGACGGTGACGATGACCGGAACGATCATCGGGCGTTGCTTGGTGCGGTTCCCGACCAGCTGGCCGAGGGCTTTGCGGGCCACCCGGTTGAGCGACTCGTGGTCCTGGCTGCCGCCGGCCAACGCCTTCTCCAGCGCCTTGGTCACCGACTCCCGCGCCTCGTCGAGCAACCGGTCGGTGTCGTCGTCATAGGCCCAGCCCCGGGTCACGATCTGCGGGACTCCCACCACTTCGAACCGCTTGAGATCGATGGTGGCCACCGCCATCACCACGCCGTCCTCGGCCAGCACCTTCCGGTCGCGCAGCACCCCGTGGCCGATGTCGCCGACCGAGCTCCCGTCCACGAACAGATACCCGCCGGGGACGCTGCCGTCACGACGGAGGCCGGCGTGGTCGAGTTTCACTGCGTCGCCGTCCTCGCACAGCAGGATCCGGTCCCCGGGGATCCCCATCGAGTTGGCCAGCCGGACGTGGTTGGCCATGTGCCGGTACTCGCCGTGCACCGGGATGAAGAACTCCGGCTTGGTCACCGACATCAGGGTCGACAGCTCACCCTGGCGGGCGTGCCCGCTCACGTGCACGGCGTCGACCCCGGAGTGGATGACCTCCACCCCCCGGCGGTGGAGGCCGTCGATGACCCGCCCGACCGACCATTCGTTGCCGGGGATCGGATGGGCGCTGATCACCACCACATCGTTCTCCCGGAGCGTGAAGAAGCGGTTCTCGCCGACGGCCAGCCGGGAGAGGGCAGACATCGGCTCACCCTGGGAACCGGTGGAGATCACACACACCTGTCCCGAGGGCAGACCGTCCACCTGCTCGATGTCGACCATGGCCCGGTCGGGGATGTCGAGGAGGCCTAGCTGCCGGGCCAGCGCCACATTCTTCTGCATCGAACGGCCGAGGGTGGCGACCTTCCGACCCCCCTCGATGGCGGCGTCGGCCACCTGTTGGACCCGGTGGATGTGACTGGCGAAGCAGGTGACCACGAACCGCCGGTCGGGACGCTCGAGGAACACCCGGCGGAGGGTGGCCCCGACGGTGGACTCCGACGCGGTGAACCCCGGTTCCTCGGCGTTGGTGGAGTCGCTGAGCAGCAGGCGGATGCCGGGGTCGGACGCCAGCGCTCCCATCCGGGCCAGATCGGTGCGGCGGCTGTCGACCGGGTGGAGGTCGATCTTGAAGTCGCCGGAATGGAGGACGATCCCCTGGGAGGTGTGGAAGGCAGTGGCGAACGCCTGGGGCACCGAGTGGGTGACCGGGATGAACTCGACGTCGCAGGGGCCGATCCGTCGGCGCTCACCGTCGCGGACCGGGATCCAGGTCACCTGGCTGGCCAGGCCGGCCTCGTCCACCCGGTTACGGGCCAATCCGAGGGTGAGCTCGGAGCCGTAGACCTTCAACGGCAGGTAGCGGAGCAGGAAGGCCAGCCCGCCGGTGTGATCCTCGTGCCCGTGGGTGAGGATGACCCCGTCGACCCGGTGGGCGTTCTCCTGGAGGTAGGTGAAGTCGGGGAGGACCAGATCGACCCCGGGCATGTCCGGATCCGGGAACATGATGCCGACGTCGAGGATGAGGATGCGACCGTCGACCTCGATGCAGGCGCAGTTCCGGCCGATCTCGCCGAGGCCGCCGAGGAACACCACCCGGACGGGGGCGGCTCCGGGGTCGCCGCCGGTGAACACCGGGCCGGGGGCGTCGACGGGGCGCTGGCGCTTCTTCGGGGTGGT
>DASZNG010000180.1:0-10236 GCA_035551535.1 Acidimicrobiales bacterium
CCGACTTCCGCGGTACCCGTCTTGGCCGCCACGTTCCAGTTGGCCGGGAACAATCCAGCTGCGGTACCGCTGGTGGCGACTCCCTGCATGAAGGTGGTGAGGGTGTCGGCGGTCTGCGTCGAGATCGACCTCTGCCATGGCTTGGGCGTGTAGGACTCCACCAGGTTTCCCTGCGAGTCGCGGATCTGGGCCATCAGGTGGGGGGTCATCTCCACTCCCCCGTTGGCCACGGTGCCGGCCACCATGGCCATCTGCAGGGCGGAAGCGGACACGGTCTGCTGGCCGATAGCCGATTTCATCAGACCGGGTATGCCATCCGTTCCTGACGGGGAGAAATCCGCCACCGATCCGATTTGGGAGGGTGCAACGGTGTCGGAGGGGACATCCAGCGGGATCCGCTCGTTGAACCCGTACGCCTGGGCCTGGCCGACCAGTGCCGTCGCCCCCAGCTGCTGACCGATGTAAGCAAAGTCGGCGTCGCAGGACTGGATCACAATTGCCTCGAGATTGCCGCCGCACTGTTCGCCCTGGTAGTTGGTCAGAACTTGCGGCGGATTCCCGGTGTCGGGCAGTGGGATCGAGGACACCACCGGGTAGGTCATGGCGGCCAGGTCGGGGCGCCCTTGGAGGACGGCGGAGGTGGTGACCACCTTGAAGCTGGAACCGGGCGGGTTGATCTGATTGTAGGCACCGGCCCGCAGCGGGTTCCCGGGCACGGCGAGTTCGGCATTCCAAGCCGCGGTCTCGGTGTCCAGATTGGTGGACACCAGCGGGTTGGGGTCGAAGGTTGGATTCGAGTACATGGCCAGGATGGCGCCGGTGGTGGGGTCGAGCACCACCGCCGCGGCCCCATTGACACCAGGAGCACCGTTGTCGACGGCCTGGGCGACTTCGCGCTGCAGATTGGAATTGACGGTGAGGGTGACGTTGTCCACCACCGTCTGGTTGGTCAGGAGGTCCCGCAACGATTTGGCCGGCCGGTTGTGGGCGATCAGGAAGGGGTTGTATTCGGACTCGATCCCGTTGAAGTTGCCGTACTTGATGGAGTCGTAGCCCACGATCTGGGAGAACAGCACCGCGGTGTTCGGGTTGTAGGCCCGCTGGTACTTGTAGTAGCCGCTCCTGGTCGGTACCGAGGTGGCCAGCGTCACCCCATCGGAGGACACGATGTCACCCCGAGGCTGGTTGCGGGCCTCGAGCTGAATGCGGGGATTCTGAGGGTTGGTGGCCAGGGAGTTGGCCTTCAGAATCTGAATGTTGTTGAGCTGCACGAACAGCGCCACCAGGCACAGCAGCATGAAGATGCCCAGTCGGCGGATGCGCTTCTCCATCAGGGTGTCCCCGGCACGGTGGTGGTGGTCGTCGTGGTGGTGGTCGCGGCGGGCGGAAGGACGGTGGTGGTATTGGCGGGCTTCCGGACGTTCTTGACGTAGTTCTGCGCCTTGGCCAGGGTCGATTCCGCCACCCCCGATCTGATCTCCGGCAGGTAGGTCTCGAGGACATCGGCGGTGGTGACTCCGGTGCGCTGCACCTCGACCGGCTTGTACCAGAGAAAGCCGCCGATCCGGCCCTGGTAGATGACCAGCTCATTGTGGTTGACGCCGACGTAATAGGAGTTGGTGTTGTACCAGCGAACCGAGTAGTAGCCGGCGCCCACGATGGCGACGAACAGGATGATGAAGAGCAGGGTCCGGAAGGTGATCAACCGCCGGCCCCGGTCCCGGCGGCGCTCCCGGCGCTTGGCCCGCCTTCGATCCCGGCGGTTCGGGATGTTTATCTCGGGAACCGCCATCGGCTGAGGGGTGGCAACCCCATCACTGGCCGGGCCGTTGGGGTCGATGAAATCGGGGGACATCGGCGCCACCGCCGGAACCGATCCGGTGTCCTCGTCCCCGACGATGACGTCGATGACCACCGCGGTGATGTTGTCGCTGCCGCCATGGGTCCGGGCCGCCCGCACCAGCAGGTCGGCGGCGGCCTGAGGATCTGCCACCGTGGAAAGCACTTCGATGATCTGGTTGTTTCCCAGCTCGTTGGTGAGACCGTCGCTGCAGAGCAGAAATCGCTCGCCACGGATCGGCCGGATCCGCCACACATCGACGTCGACATCGGGAGACACCCCCAGGGCCCGGGTGAGGATGTGGCGGTGCGGATGGAAGGCGGCCTCGGCCGGCGTCAGCTCGCCGCTGAGGACCATCTCTTCGGCCAGGCTGTGGTCCTTGGTGATCTGGGTCAGCTCGCCGTCGTGGAACCGGTAGGAACGCGAGTCGCCGACGTTGACCAGGGCCAGGACATCGTGCCCGCCCTCGTCGACCAGCGCCACCGCGGTGAGGGTGGTCCCCATCCCCCGCAGGTCGGCGTTCTCCTGGCTCTGCGCCCACACCACCGCGTTGGCGGAACTGACCGCCTCCGCGAGTCCGACTCCGGTGGGTTGCCGGCCGAAGGCGGCGGTCAACGCGTCGATGGCCAGCCGGGACGCCACCTCGCCGCCGGCGTGGCCGCCCATCCCATCGGCGACGGCAAACAGGCTCGAGGTCTCGAGGGCCAGATCCTGGTTGGTGGACCGAACCAAACCTACGTCTGACGCCGAGCCGGACCGGAGGACCGTCATCTCACTTACCGACTTCGAATACGGTGCCGCCTACTTGCAAGAGATCGCCTTTTTCGATCCGAGTTCGTTCGAGAATACGCTCGGTGTTGACCCAGGTGCCATTGGTCGATCCCAGATCCTCGACCCACACGTCGCCATCCAACCGGAACAGCCGGGCGTGGAGGTTCGAGGCGAACGTGTCGTAGTCGATCGGAACTCCGCAACCGGCGGCGCGACCCACGGTGACTTCGGCGCCTATCTCGTAGGTCGTCCCGGTGTGGTCCTCCGGACGCACCACATGGAGCCGGAGGCGCCGGCCTTTGCGCGATTTCCCGGCGATGGCCGGGTCGATATCGTCATCCTTCTCGCGACGCCGCTTGCGCTTCAGCGGGCGGACTTCCACCCACACCGCCCGGACCACCCACATAAAAAACAGCCACAACAGGAGGATGACGACGTATTCCAGGGCACGGAGTACGGGCGCGTTGTTGGTTTGCCCCGGGATCAAGACGAGGTACAGGTCCATATGGGCTCAGGAGCCTGCCGCCATCACGACGTCTCGAATCGGAGAAAGGTCGTTCCGACCACGATCTCGTCGCCATCAGCCAGCTTGCGCTCTTGAATGCCGGCACCGTTGACCCGGGTGCCATTGGTGGAATTGAGGTCCACCACCACCACGTCGTTCCCGACCCGCCGGATCTCGGCGTGGCGCCGGCTGGCGTTGGGATCGGTGACGACGACGGTGCTCTCGGGGAGCCGACCGATGGTGATGGCCTCCGGCCCGAGCACGATCCGCTCACCGTCAGCCAACACGATGGATGCCGCCGACAGCCCTGACGGGCCCTCCCGAACCTCGGACAGGATGGAGAAGCGGCCCCGGCGGAGCCCGGGATCCTCGACCGCGGTCACCGTCACCGGCCCGACGAACACGTAGTCCTCGGCCCGGGCATGTTCGCGGGCCGCTTCCTCCAACTCCCTGACCAGGGCATCGATAAAGCTCTCGAACCGCCCAAAATCGGCCGGCGACAGGGCGACTTCGAAGTAATTGGGCGCGATCAGGCCATGAACGCCCAGCCGACGCCGGAGGTCCATTTCCCGGGTGAGACGACGGCCGATCTCCACGGGATGCAACTCACCCCGAAAGGCTTTGGAGAACGTGCCATCGACAATGCGCTCTAGGCGCCCTTCGAACTTCTGAAGTCCCATGCTGGGCACAGCCTACCTGGGCCAACGCCATTCCTGGAGACGGCCGGCAGTTTGGTCAAGGCTCGGACCCCGTCGGCCGAATCGCCCGCCGCAAACTCCGACTTCGAGACGAATCCCCTGGTAAGAAGGGCCGGCTTCTTCGGGTAATCTCATTCCGTCGCTCGGGCGAGTGGCGGAATTGGCAGACGCGCAGGATTCAGGTTCCTGTGTCCGAAAGGATGTGGGGGTTCAAGTCCCCCCTCGCCCACCAACCGTGAGATCCGAGGCGCCGACCGTGACCGCCGCCCCGGATCAGGTGACCGAATAGAGGCTGAGCCGCTTGCGCAGCCGGGCCTTGGTTTCGGCCCACTCCGAGTCGAGGATGGAGAACATGGCCGAGTCGCGATACCGGCCCTCCTCGCCGGCGACCAGCGATGGCTGCCAGTTCCGCAGGATCCCCTCGAACTGGGCCCCGAGACCTTCGATGGCGTTTCTGGATCGAATGTTGCGGGCATCGGTCTTGAGGTCCACCCGGGCGACGGACCAGGTTTCGAAGGCGTGCTCGAGCAGCAAGAGCTTCGTCTCCGCGTTGATGCCGGTGCGCTGTGCGGAGGCGCCCAACCACGTCGAGCCGATCTCCACGGCGAAAGGATCAGGCTTCTCGGGCCGGAAGCGCATGCTCAGATAGGAGGTGCTCCCGACCGACCGCCCGTCGGCCAGCCGAACCTGGGCGAAGGGAATGAGCTCGCCCTGGTCCGCCCGGCCCAGCTGATCCCGTAGGTAGTCCTCGATCTCCTCGGATCCGCGGGGTACCCGGGTGAACCCGAAGGAGCTTCGGTCGCCCTCGGCCGTCGCCGTCAAGTCCTCGGCGTGGTCCATCGACAGGGGCTCGACCCGCACGAGGTTGCCGACCATGACCGGAACCTCGAGCCCCGGGGTCACCGACACCCCGACGGGGACCGCTCGTGACCGTCGGTGCCCAGTCGCACTGCGGCCTCGTTCCCATTACCGTCATCCCTCACCGCTGGCAATGTTAGGTGGTGGTTCACATCGTCGAGCCGGGATTATCCTCACCGTTGTCGTTGGCCCGGCGGAACCGGGAGTTGATCAACGTCGCACCGCCTCGGCCCCGGCGGTTTCCGGTCCGCTGCCGGTCGCAGCCCGAGATACACGGAGTGGAGCCCTATCGTGGCACCGAGGACCCTCTGCACTGATGAGCACGTGAAACTGTTGGCCCTCAGGACCGGGCTCCGTCGGTTTCTCGTCGAGGTGACCGGTGAGTGAACCGGGGCGCGAGGTCGCCATCTCCGACGGCATGATCCGGCTCGGACAGTTCCTCAAGCTGGCTGACCTGGTGGACAGCGGTTCAGAGGCCAGGCAGCAGATCGGGGCCGGCGCGGTGCGGGTCAACGGCGAGGTGGAGCTCCGGAGGGGGCGGCAGTTGCGCCCTGGTGATGTGGTGTCGCGGGGAGGCGATTCGGCCCGGGTCACCGCGCCATGACCGGCGGCCGGTTGAGCTAGTGCACGTAGCCGCGCAGCACCGTGTGCCCGGCGCCGTCGCTGACCCACACATGGGTGATCTGATCGGCCGGCACCGCGCAGGCCATATCGACCTGCACCTGGCCTCCGGTCCCCGCGGTCCGGTAGCTCCCGGCGACCCACCACGAGCCCGGCGACGTCTCCATCGTTACCGTCCACACCTGGCCGGCCTTCTGCCCCGACTCCTCGAAGGTGGCCTGGGTTCCCCAGGCTTTCGAGGTCAGGACCACCGAGGCGTGGACCCCCGGGGCTCCGCTCAGCGCCACCGTCCGGGTCGGGGCCGGTGCCCCCTGGAAGGAGACCACCACCAAGGCGACGGCCGCCACCGCGGCGGCGGCCATCCCCGCCATGGCCCACCGGGTCGCCGTCATCTGTACCCGCCGGTGACGTTCCCGACGGACCCGTTCCCACCGGGCGGACTCCAGCGGTATCGCCGGCTCGGTGACGTCGTCCAGATGGGCGGGGTCGACCAGACCCAGGGCGGCCTCCATCCCGGCCAGCTCGAGGCTTTCGGCCCGACACGCCTCACACTCCTCGAGGTGGGCCCGCAGCTGGCGCTCTTCGTGAGGTTCGAGTCGACCGAGGGCGTGCATCGCCTGCATCCCTCGCCACCGATCGCTTTCCGCGCCGCTCATGGCTCCCATCCCATCTCCTCGAGCACCAGCTTCAGCGCCTTGAGGGCATAGAACAGACGGCTGCGGACGGTGCCGTCGGGGATCCCGAGCTCCTCGGCCACACTTCGGCTCGGCCGGCCCCGGTAGTAGATCTCGGTGAGGACCTGACGGTGTTCGTGGCGGAGCCGGCGGATGGCCTCTTCGACCTGCCACGCCTGCATGGCCCGCCCGATGTTGTCGTCCTGATCCTCGGGGTCGAGCGGCAGCACCTCGGTCCTTCTGATGGCTCGGGACCGGGCCAGGTCGATGACCAGGCGCCGCTCGATGGCGAACAACCAGGTGCGCATCGAGCCGAGCGACGGGTCGAACCGGTCACGATGCCGCCAGGCGCGGACGAACGTCTCCTGGGCGGCCTCTTCGGCCAACTGGGCGTCGCCGAGACTGCGTCGGGCGAACGCCACCAGCTCACCGCTGTGGGCAACGAACGCCGCCCGGAGATCGACCTCATCTGGTGCCATGCCTCTCGGCCCCGACCGGCGGGACCCCTCAGGAGAGACGGTATCCGGAGTCGCCACCTCACCGAACCCGGACCGGAGATCCTCGGCGGTCGCCGACTCGTTCACCTCGGGCCCAGCCATCTCGCCCGGCTCCCGGTCGAGCCGCGGCGACCGGAAACCGGGCGAGGACGGTTGGGACTAGTAGCCATAGCCACCCGACGGTGCCGCGGTGGTGGCGGTCGGCGCCTTGGTGGAAGCGGTGGGGGCCCCGGTGGAGTCCGACTTCACCGCGAACCAGGTGCCTCCGACTCCTTGACCCTTGGCGTCGGTCGGGCTCGTGTCACCGGAAAACGTGTAGAGGGGCTCCTTGTCATAGGTGACCTGGACCGATCCATCGGACCGGGTGATGGTGCTCAGGCCGTCCACGCCTTTCCCGGCCACCGGGGTAGTGGCCCCGGCCGGGAGAAGCAGCGGCGGCCAGATGGTGGCGCATCCACCGGTGCAGGTCGAAACCCCCGGCGTGTCCGCGGTGTAGTGGTACAGCGTCATGCCCTGGGCATTGGAGAGCACGGCTCCCACCGAGCCCTTGGATACCACGGTGACCGTCGCCGCGGCGGCGCCGGAACCACTCGGGCTCGCGGTGGTGGAGGTCGAAGCCGGCGTGGCCGATCCCGACGAACAGCCGGCCGCCGCGGCGATGGCGGCAAAGGCGCCGACCGCCACCAGCTTGTGGGCGGTCGACAGCTGCCGGAGCCGGGGCAGGGAACGGGAAGTGAAAATCGAAGCCACGGGTCTGACTCCTTTCCGGGGTCGGCTTTCTGAGGTAGTCGCGATGGATACGGTCGGGTACGGCGATTTGTTCACCACCGGGAGCTGCACCACCGGGGACCCGACCTCGGCACCGCCTCCACCTCGGTGAATGCCACAATGCAGACGGAGGTGCCCATGATCATCGGCGTGCCCACGGAGTTGAAGAGCGGCGAGTCCCGGGTGGCGACCACCCCGGCCGGGGTCCGGGAGTTCACCGCCGCCGGACACACCGTGCTCATCCAGGCCGGGGCCGGGATCGGCTCGTCCATCGGCGATCAGGAGTTCGTGGCCACCGGCGCGTCGGTGGTGACCGACCCCGTCGACATCTGGTCCCGGGCCGACATGATGTTGAAGGTGAAGGAACCGGTCCCCGACGAGTACCCGCTCCTCGGCCGGAGGCCGGACCAGGTGCTGTTCACCTACCTCCACCTGGCCGCCTCCCGGTCGTGCACCGAGGCGCTGATGGCGGCGGGCACCACCGCCATCGCCTATGAGACCGTCCAGCTCGCCGACGGCTCCCTCCCGCTGCTCACCCCGATGAGCGAGGTGGCGGGACGGATGGCCCCGTTGATGGGAGCCCATCATCTGATGAGCCCGGCCGGGGGCCGGGGTGTGCTGGTGTCCGGCATCCCCGGCGTGCGATCGGCCAAGGTGGTCATCCTGGGCGCCGGGGTGGCGGGGATGGCGGCGGCGACGATGGCCGTCGGGATGCACTCCGACGTCTACATCCTCGACCGGAATCTCGACCGCCTCCGCCGGGTCGATCACCACTTCCGTGGCGGGCTGGAGACGCTGGCGTCGAGCGCCCACGCCATCGAGGAGGCCTGCATCGACGCCGACATCGTGATCGGCGCGGTGCTGGTGGTCGGGGCCAAGGCGCCCATCCTGGTGTCCGACGCCCTGGTGGCGCGGATGCGCCCAGGCTCGGTGCTCGTCGACATCTCGGTGGACCAGGGCGGGTGCTTCGAGTCGACCCGGCCGACCACCCACGCGGATCCGACCTTCACGGTCCACGGCTCGCTGTTCTATTGCGTGGCCAACATGCCCGGGGCCGTACCCCACTCCTCGACCCACGCCATGGTCAACGCCACCTTGCCCTACGCCCAGGCCATCGCCGACCACGGATGGAAGGAAGCCGCCCGGTCGGACCCGGCGTTGGCCGCGGGGGTCAACGTGGTCGGGGGCGACATCGTCTACCCGCCGGTGGCCGACGCCCACGGCCTGGCCTGGTCGCCCCTCGCCACCCTCCTCGGATCCGGCGCCCGCCCGGCGCCCGGAGATTTGGGGCCGGAGCCGCCGACCCCATAACCTGAAGTCCCGGTCCATCGGCAACCATGGACCGGGCAGACAACCTGGGGGGGCTCGAGTTGGCGTTGAATATCGGCCTGAGGCGGATGCGGCGAGCGGTGCGGGCCGCCCAGCTGGCCGGGCGACCGGTCCCGTCGGTGATCATCGTCGGGGGCGGTATGTCCGGGCTCGGAACCGGCATCCAGCTCAGGCGGGCGGGTGTCACCGGCTTCACCATCATCGAGCAGTCGGACGGCGTGGGGGGAACCTGGCGCGACAACACCTACCCGGGGAGCGGCTGCGACGTCCCCTCCCACCTCTACTCCTTCTCGTTCGCATCCAAGACGGACTGGACCCGCCGCTTCGCCGAACAGCCGGAGATCCTCGACTACGCCGAGCACCTGGTGGACCGATACGGTTTGGCCGACCACCTCCGTCTCGGCACCACCGTCGACGATGCCGTCTTCGACGAAGGGTCCGGTCGCTGGCGGGTGTCGGTGACCCCCATCGGCGGCGGGTCCGAGGTGCTCGAGGCTGACGCCGTCATCTTCGCCTGCGGGCAGCTCAACCGGCCCTCGATCCCCGACCTCCCCGGACTCGACCGCTTTACCGGGCCGAGCTGGCACTCGGCCCGGTGGGACCACCAGGTCGACCTGGAAGGGAAGCAGGTGGCGGTGGTCGGCAGCGGGGCCAGCGCCATCCAGTTCGTCCCGCCGGTCGCCGCCCGGGCCGGCCGGCTGACCATCTACCAACGCAGCACCAACTACGTGGTTCCGAAGCCGGACAAGGTCTACGGTCCCCTCCAGCGGTGGCTGCTCGATCATGTGCGGGCCTACGAGCTGGCCTACCGGTGGCGGATCTACTGGTCGCTCGAGACCAAGTGGTTTGCCTTCCGAAAGGACAGCTGGGCCGGCAAGTTCTTCCGGAAGCTGATCACCAAGGGCATCGAGTCCCAGGTGGTCTCCGATCGGATGCCGGCGCAATCGGTGGTCCCCGACTATCCGGTCGGGTGCAAGCGGCTGCTGATCTCCAACGACTGGTACCCGGCCATCCTGCGTCCGACCGTCGAGTTGGTGAACGAACCCATCGAGCGGGTGGAGGCCGACGCGGTGGTGACCACCGACGGCACGCGGCGCCCGGCCGACGTGCTGATCTTCGGGACCGGCTTCCATACCACCGACTTCCTGTCGGCCATCCCCATCACCGGCCGGGACGGTCGCACCCTGGCGTCGGCGTGGGAGGACGGGGTCCGCGCCTACTTCGGGATCTCGGTGGCCGGCTTCCCCAACTGCTTCCTGCTCTACGGACCCAACACCAACCTCGGGCACAACTCGATCCTCTTCATGGTCGAACGCCAGCTGAACGTGGTGCTCCAGGCGCTGGCCGCCGACACCGAGGCCCGGACCGCCGGCGTCCCGGCCACCGTCGAGGTCACCGCCGGGGCCTACGACCGCGAGGATGCCCGGGTGCAGCGGCTGATGTCGGGGACCACCTGGGTCAACTCCTGCCGGAGCTGGTACAAGACGGCATCGGGACGGGTGACCAACAACTGGCCGACCTGGACCGTGCGCTACTGGCTCGACACCTTGTGGTTGCGACCCGACGACCTGCGGGTGACCGCCCTCCCGGTGGGAGCCCCGGCGACCACCGCCGATCCCGGGCGGACCAACGGCTCCACGCCGTCACCCGCGCCGTCACCCACACAAACACCCGC
>DASZNG010000181.1:0-1581 GCA_035551535.1 Acidimicrobiales bacterium
GCGGTGCGGATGCGCGACCGGTTCCTCCAGCAGGAGGTGTGGGACCGGATGGGCATCGACCCCAAGGCCATCGTGCCGCTGGTCCAGCAGGCCCCGGAGCGGGGGCAGTTCCAGGCCCTGCTGTTCTCCAAGATCGTCCCCAACTGCCGCAAGCTCGGGCTGCTGGACGCGGCCGACGGCTGGCTCCGGACCAAGTTCACCGAGCTCGGAGTCATCGAGTTCGAGTCGTGGGAAGACACCGGCGAGGAGTACGACTCCTTCGCCGCGGTTCCGACCCCGGCGTCGTAGCCCGTCGCGTCGCCGCCGGTTCGCCGGCAGGGTCCGGGGCGGTCCGGCCCTGCTGGTAGCCTGCGTCATCGTGGTGTCAACTCCGAGACACACCTGATGAGGGGCTGACCAAGATGGGGCGATTCGGTTCGGTGGTGACCGCCATGGTCACACCCTTCCAGAGCGACGGCGCCCTGGACCTCGATGGGGCGGTGGTGCTCGCCGATCACCTGGTGCGTTCCGGGTCCGATGGATTGGTGCTGGCCGGCACCACCGGCGAAGGCCCGGTGCTGACCGACGGCGAGGCCATCGAGCTGTTCCGGGCGGTGGCCGGCGCGGTGGAGGTGCCGATCATCGCCTCCACCGGCAGCAATGACACCGCTCACGCGGTGGCCTTCACCCGGTCGTTGGCCGGGAGCGGAGTGGACGGGGTCCTGGTGGTGACGCCCTACTACAACCGCCCTTCGGCGGCCGGGCTGTCCGCTCACTTCCGGACGGTGGCGGCGGCCACCGACCTCCCGGTGGTGCTCTACGACATCCCCATACGCACCGGGCGCCGGATCGGCTCGGAGCTGCTGATCCAGCTGGCCACCGAGGTGCCCAACATCCTGGGCGTGAAGGATTCGACCCACGATGTCGCCGCCGCCGCCCGGGTGGTGGCCGAGACCCCCGGGACCTTCGAGGTCTATTCGGGCGACGACGCCCTCACCCTCCCGTTCCTGGCCGTCGGTGGGGTGGGGATCGTCAGCGTGGCCGCCCACTGGGCGGCCGGGGCCATGGCCGAGATGGTCAGCGCCTTCAACGCCGGGGACCTCGAGCGGGCCCGGATGGTCAACCACCGCCTGGCCGAGTCGTACGACTTCGAGGGCACCGACCGGTATCCCAATCCGGTCCCGGCCAAGGCCGCCTGCCGGGCCCAGGGGCTGCCGGCCGGCCAGTGCCGGCTTCCCAATGCCGAGGCGCCGGAGTCCCTGGTGGACGAGGCCCGCGGGGTCATCGAGCGTCTGCACCAGCACGCATCGAATCGCCAGTCGGTTGCCTGACCCGGGACGGGCCGGCGGGTCCAAGAAACAGGGGAACAAGGCAGGAGCGTCGGCCAAGCGGTCCGGTGCCAACCCGTCCAGCCAGGGCTCGAACCCGAAGCACCCGGGATCCGGCCGGAAGAACCCGGGCACCACCCCGAAGAAGCGCCAGCGCCCCGTCGACGCCCCCGGCCCGGTGTTCACCGGCGGCGACCCCGGAGCCGCCCCCGTCCGGGTGGTGTTCCTCGGCGGCCTCGGCGAGATCGGCCGGAACTGCGCCTGCATCGAGGTC
>DASZNG010000182.1:0-8701 GCA_035551535.1 Acidimicrobiales bacterium
CTCGACACCCCGGGCGAGCTCGACGGGATCGATCGGCGTCCGATGCTTCCCTGTGTCGTCGTCGGTGTCAGTCGCACCGGCGTCGTGCCCGGACCCCTCGACGGCGTGGACGTGGCGTTGACCGGGGTGACCAGTCCGACCTCCGGGTGGGTATCGGCCGCCGACCTCGACGCCGGAGTGGAAGCGGTGGTGTCGGCGGTGAGCGCCTCACCGGTGGCGTCGGTCACGCTGGCCCAGGTGCTGCGATCGGGCCGATCCGACTCGCTCGACCACGACCTGCTCATCGAGTCCGTGGCCTACTCGACGCTGCAGGGTGGGACCGAGTTCCGCCGGTGGTTGGACGGGCGCCCCCCGGATTCGGCTGGCGGCGAGCGGGGATCCACCCTCCTGGTCGACCGCCTCGACGACCGGCTGTCGATCACCCTCCACCGACCGGAGGTCCGGAACGCCTACGACGCCGCCATGCGCGACGAGTTGTGTGAGGCGTTGCGGATGGTGGGCGCCGACCCGTCGATCGCCCAGGTCGATCTCCGGGGCGCCGGGCCCGACTTCTGCAGCGGGGGAGATCTCCGCGAGTTCGGGACCGCCACCGACCCGGCGCGCTCCCACCTGATCCGAACCGCCCGGAGCGCCGCCCGACTGCTGGGGTTGGTCGGCGACCGGGTCACCGCCCACCTGCACGGCGCCTGCATCGGCGCCGGCATCGAGCTGCCCGCCGCCGCCCGCCGGGTGATCGTCGAGCCGGACACCCGCATCCAGTTGCCCGAAGTCGCCATGGGCCTCATCCCCGGGGCCGGCGGCACCGCCACCGTGTCCCGGCGGATCGGGCGGCAGCGCACGGCGTGGCTGGCGCTCACCGGTCAGTTCATCGACGCCAGCACCGCCTTGGCCTGGAATCTGGTCGACGACATCATCCGGTCGTAGCGTCGGCCGGAGATGGTCCGGATCCCGCCGGTGTCCTACGGTGGGCCGATGATCCGCTACGCAGTCGGGGAGGACGGCGTCGCCCGTCTGGTCCTCGACCGGCCCGAAGCCAAAAACGCCCTGACCGTCGAGATGCGGGACGAGATCGTCGAGCGGGTCCGGGAGGTCCGGGCCGATCCGAACGTCCGGGCGCTGTTGATCACCGGGGTCGGCGATTCCTTCTGCGCCGGTATGGACCTGCGGGCGTCAACGGTGTCCGACTCCGGGAGTGCCGGTTTCGATCCCCGGACGACCAGCGAGGCGTTACGTCTCGGGGTGCAAACCTTCATCCGCGAACTGTGGGAGCTGGACAAGCCCACGGTGGCGGCGGTCAACGGGACCGCGGTCGGCCCCGGGGCCCATCTGGCCCTGGCCTGTGACTTCGTCCTGGTCTGCGATGCGACCCGGTTCATCTGGTCGTTCGCCAAGTGGGGGCTGGTGGTCGACGCCGGGGGCGCCTACCTGCTACCCCGCCTGGTCGGCCTGCCCCGGGCCAAGTCGATGGTCATGCTCGGCGAGGGCGTCGGCGGCGCCGACGCCGTCACCGAGGGCCTCGCCTACCGCTGCCTGTCCTCGCCCGACGAGTTGGCCGAGGTGGCCTCGGAGCTGGCGGCCGCGCTGGCGTCCGGACCCACCCGATCACTGGGGCTGTCCAAACAGCTGCTCAACCGCAGCTTCGAGAGCGACCTGTCCGGCACCCTCGACCGGGAGGCACACTTCCAGGCGCTGGCCGCGACCTCCCCGGAGATGGCCGAGGGCATGGCCGCCTTCAAGGACCGACGGACACCGGACTTCCGCAACCTGCCCTGATCGGCCGCCGACCCTGTGGGCGGCGGCGCCGACGGGCTACAGTTGCTGAAAAGCTGGTTCTCACTTCAGCATCGGCCGGGCCGGCAGGGTGCAGAGACGCCGAGGGAGGAAGACGGATGTCCCAAACGGAAGAGTCGGTCGTCTACGACCCGATGGGGTTCATGGATCCGGCGGTGGCCGCCGATCCGCAGGCCTTCTACCGGCTGGCTCGGGAAACCGGCGCGGTCGTCCCCGGTGCGTTCGGCCCCCAGATCGTCCAGCGGGCGGCGGCCGACTACGCCCTCCAGCACCCGGAGGACTTCTCCTCGGGCATGGGCTCGGTCGACCTCGGGCAGTCGGTGCCGCTGATCCCGCTGCAGGTGGATCCGCCCGAGCACCGCAACTACCGCCGGCTGCTCGACCCGATCTTCGCACCGCGGCAGATGAACGTGCTCGAGCCGGAGATCGCCCGACTGGTCAACGAACGGATCGACGCGTTCATCGACCGCGGCCACTGCGAATTCGCCGAGGAGTTGGCGGTGCCCCTGCCTTCATCGGTGTTCCTGGCCCTGGTGGGACTCCCGCTGTCCCAGCTCGACCTGTTCCTGAGCATGAAGGACGGGATCCTGCGTCCGGCCGGCTCCGACCTGAACGAGATCCAGGCCAATCAGAAGCTGGCCGCCCAGCAGATCGAGGCGTACTTCACCGATGCGGTGAACGACCGGAAGAAGGGCCGGAGCGACCACGACGACATTCTCAGTCTGTTCCTCAATGCGGAGATCGACGGCCAACGCCTGACCATGGACGAGATCGTCGGGATCTGCTTCCTGTTCATCCTGGCCGGGCTGGATACCGTGACCGACAGCCTCGAATGCTTCTTCGCCTATCTGGCCCAGCACCCCGATCAGCGGAAGCGCATCGTCGACGACCCCTCGATCATCCCCGCCGCGGTGGAAGAGCTGCTCCGGTGGGAGACACCGGTCACCGCCGTCCCCCGGTTGGCCACCAAGGACCTCGACCTCGGCGGCTGCCCGATCAAGAAGGGCGACAACATCGGGGTGAGCATCGGTGCGGCCAACACCGATGACGAAGGATTCCCGGATGCCGCCGTCGTCGACCTCACCCGGAACCCCAACAAGCACCTGGCGTTCGGGGGCGGCATTCACCGGTGCCTCGGCTCCCACCTCGCCCGTTTGGAGCTGCGGATCACCTTGCGGGAATGGCATCAGCGCATCCCCGACTACTCGCTGGCCCCCGGCGCCGATCTGGTGTACATGCCGGGGCTGCGCCAGATCGACGAGCTGGAGCTGGTCTTCCCGTCGACGTCGGGGAAGTAGGCCGCGGGTGGACCTGCGACTGACCGACGAACAGCAGCTGTTTCGGGAGACCACCCGGAAGTTCCTGGAAACCACCTCCCCGCTGGTGACGGTTCGAGAACTGGCCGACTCCGAACCGGCCGGATTCGACCGGAAGTGGTGGAAGCGCGGCGCCGAGCTGGGTTGGGTGTCGATGTTGGTGCCCGAGTCGGACGGGGGAGGGTCGGTCTCCGGCCACGGCCTGCTCGACCTGGTGCTGGTGGCCGAGGAGATGGGTCGGCTGGTCTCGCCCGGACCGTTGGTGCCCACCAACGTGGTGGCCGACGCCATCGCCCGTTCCGGCACCCCGGCCCAGCGCCAACGGCTGCTTCCCGATCTGGTCAACGGCGACGCGGTGGCCGCCTGGTGCCTCGGGGCGCCGGTGGCCGGCATAAGCACCGGGGGTGGCCGGGTCGATGCGGTTCCGCAGGGGGAGTCGTTCGTCCTCGATGGCGCCACCGGGCCGGTGGAGGCCGGCGGCCAAGCCGATCACTATCTGCTCACCACCGGCTCCGATGGCGGGGTGACCCAGTTCATGGTGGGAGCCGATGTCCCCGGAGTGACGATCGTCCCCGCCCATGGACTCGATCTGGTCCGACGCTTCGCCCAGGTGCGCTTCGACCGGGTGGCCGTCCCCCGGGACGCGGTGCTCGGGGTGCCGGGCCGGGCGGGCGCCGATGCCGAGCGGCAGCTGCAGGTCGCCGCGGTGCTCCAGGTGGCGGAGATGGTCGGGGCCCTCGACCGGGCCTTCGAGTTCACCGTCGAGTACGCCTTCGACCGCTATTCGTTCGGCCGGCCGTTGGCCTCCTACCAGGCGCTGAAGCACCGGTTCGCCGACCTGAAGACCTGGCTCGAGGCCTCGCAGGCCACCGCCACCGCCGCCGCCCGGGCGGTGGACTCCGGATCCCCGTCGGCGCCGGAGCTGGTCAGCGTGGCCAAGTCCTATGTCGGCGAACGCGGACCGGCGATCCTCCAGGACTGCGTGCAGCTCCATGGCGGCATCGGGGTGACCTGGGACCACGACCTCCACCTCTACCTCCGCCGGGTGGTGACCGACAGCACCCAGTGGGGAACCCCGGCCGACCACCGCCAACGGGTCGCCGTGGCCATGGGGATGTAGGAGAACGTCGATGAGCACCACCGATACCGACGGCATCGCCGAGGCCGAGAACGAGGGAGCCGAGTCCGTCGACGCCTTCCGGGCCCGGGCCCGGGAGTGGCTGGCCGAGGCCATGCCCCGGCTGCCGGAGGGGATGACCAACCACCAATTGAGCCGGGAGGACGAGTCGGGGGAGCATGCCCGCCGCCTCCAACGCTCGCTGTTCGACGGCGGATTCGCCGGCATCTGCTTCCCGGTCGCCTACGGCGGGCAGGGCCTGTCCCTGGCCCACCAGCAGGCGTTCAGCCAGGAGTCGGTGCCGTACCAGATGCCGACGGTCTTCAACGTCCCGACCTTCTCCATCCTGGCCCCGACGTTGCTCGACTTCGGCACCGAGGAACAGAAGCTCCGCCATGTCCCGGCCATGCTCCGAGGCGACGAGTTGTGGGTGCAGTTCCTCTCCGAGCCGAGCGGCGGTTCGGACCTGGCCGGCCTGGTCACCCGGGCCACCCGGGACGGCGACGTGTTCATCCTCAACGGGTCGAAGATCTGGAGCTCGGGAGCCTTCCGATCCGACTATTCGATGTGCCTGGCCCGCACCGACTGGCAGGCGCCCAAGCACCGGGGCCTGACCATGTTCATCATGAAGATCCACCAACCCGGCGTCGAGATACAGCAGATCAAGATGGTGAACGGCACCGCGGAGTTCTGTCAGGAGTTCTTCGACGACGTCCCGATTCCGGTCGCCGATGTGGTCGGGGAGGTCAACGACGGCTGGACGGTGGCGTCCCGGCTGCTCTACCACGAGCGCAACGCGGTGGGGGGTGGCTCTCCGTTCGTCAGCGGGGTGCCCAACGCCGGCGGGGGGCAGGGGGGCCATCGGAATGACCTGTTGGAGCTGGCCCGGGCGACCGGACAAGCCGAGGATCCCCGGGTCCGCCAGCTGGTGGCCGAAGCCCGGGTCAACGACCGGGTCCAGGCCCAGTTGGTCGACCGGGTGGCCACCGGTATTCGCACCGGCGCCTTCCCGGGCCCGACCGGGGCGCTGCCCCGTCTCTTCGCCGCCACCAACGGCGAACGCCGCATGGACATCGGCCTCGAGATCGCCGGCGCCGGTGCCGGGGCGTGGTTGGAGGACCCGTCGGAGAACTGGGGCGTGGAGTACCTCCAACGCCAGGGATTCAGCCTGGGCGGGGGGAGCAGCGAGATGCAGCGCAACATCATCAGCGAGCGGGTGTTGGGGATGCCGAGGGAGCCCGCCGCCGACCGGGACAAGCCGTTCGACGAGGTTCGCCACAACTAGGCGGCGTGCCGCCCCCGACCGTCGCTGCTGCGCACCAGTAAGGTTCGTCGGGTGCAGGGCAGGACGATCGCCGGGTGGCGATCACTCGGGGGAGCGATTCTGGTGGCCGTCATGCTCGCCGCCTGTTCGACGTCGTCGTCCTCGCCTTCCTCCCCATCGGCCACCCTTTCCGCGGCTCTCCGAGACCTGGTCGCCAGCCCCGGAGGCCCTCCGGGGGCGATCGCCGTCGTCCAGGTCGGTGCCAACCCGCAGGTCCTGACGGCCGGGGTCGGGAATGTCGCCACCCGTCGGGTCATGGCCAGCGGCGACACCACCCGCTTGGCCAGCGTCTCCAAGGCGTTCAACGGTGCGGTGGCCCTGGCCCTGGTCAGCCAGGGGCAGCTGTCCCTCACCGACGCAATAGGAAAGTGGCTCCCGAGCCTTCCGGCGGCCTGGGCATCGGTGACCTTGGCGCAACTGCTCCAACACACCGGGGGGGTTCCCGACTACATCAAGAGCCCGGCGTTCTTGAGTGAGCTGCAATCGGATCCGCAGGCGGTGATGACACCCGCCCAGCTCCTCGGGTTTGTCGCCACCGAGCCGCTCGACTTCCCGCCCGGTTCCCGCTATGAGTACTCGGACTCGGACAACATCGTCGTCGGCCTCATGATCGAGGCGGCCACCGGCTCCCCCTATGAGTCGGCGCTGGCCAAGTACGTGACGACGCCGCTGCATCTTGCCAAGACGACCCTTCCGGCCAATGCCCAGATGGCCGAGCCGTACGTCCACGGCTATTCCGTCGAGGCCGGGAAGCCCCCGGAGGACGACAGCACCGCCCTCAACCCCGGACTCGCCTGGGCGTCGGGGGGGATGAACTCGACCATCGCCGAGCTGAACACCTTCATGCGCGCCTACGTGAGCGGACAGCTGTTCGATGCCGCCACCCAGAAACAGCAACGGCAGTTCGTCCTCGGCGACTCCGGACCGCCCGGCCCCGGGACCAACTCGGCCGGGCTGGCCGTCTTTCGCTACCAGACGCCCTGCGGCACCGTCTACGGTCACTCGGGCAATTACCCCGGCTACACCGCCTTCTCGGTGTCGAACCTCCAAGGGACCCGTTCGGTCGCCGTCATCGTCAATGAGCAACTCAACGCCGGTACCACCACCACCGCCTTCACCCAGCTTCGTCATGTCTGGGAGCTCGGCGTGTGTGCCGCGTTGGCCTCCTGACCCCACGAGCGTCCATCACGTTCTCGAACTCGTGGGCCTACCCGTGGTCGAGCTCATGGTGCATCCCCAGGGACACCCACCAGTCGCATCCCTCGTCGTCACCCTCTCCCTCCCGGCGGATGAGACTGAATCGGCTTTCCGTTCGCTGGCCCCCTTCGCGGTCGCGGTAGAGGACGTCGATGGTCACCGCCCCGTCGGCCACCGCCTGGCGGATCGAGTCGAAATAATCCTCCTCCGGGTCACGCAGCGCACCCTGCCAGAAGGCCACATCGCCGGGGGCAATCCACAGGGAGCGGGTCTGGGGCCGGAAGGAATCGATCGGGCCCCACTCGTCGGCGCTGGTTCTTTGGCCGGGAATCGGGAGCCACGACTCGATGACGGCCATGCCGTTCCCGACGTTCCGGACCAACATGGCGAAGTAGATGATCCCTCCGGAGAACTCGACGGCCGCCCGACCCCCCTTGAGGGTCACCCAGTGGCGGTCGGCGAACATGATCCGTTCCGGCGGGTCTTCCAGCCGGGAGGGAGCCAGGCTGGGACGAAGGCCGATCATGAACGACCGCTCGGCGATGCGGGCCGACCGGTTGGCCGACCGCACCGACGAATAGGTGGCCACCGCCAGCACCAGCGTCCCGGCCGCGGTTGCAAATGACGCAACGGTGGCCCAGTCAGTCACCGGCGCAGTTTACCCAGGCCGTATCCCGTCAAGCTCGACCGCGACCGACCGGCGGATCAGGCGGCGACCCCGACCCCCATCAGGTGGCCCAGGTTGCCGCCCATGATCTTGGCCACGTCCGCATCGGGGACCGAGGTCAGTTCGTCGACGAAGCTGAGGGGATCGGCCAGCCCTTCGGGGTGGGGGAAGTCGGAGCCGAACAACACCCGCTCCGCCCCCAGCAACTCGATGAGCCCGACCGGGTCCTCCTCGTGGAAGGGGTGCACGTAGATGTTGCGCTTGAACACCTCCACCGGATCCTCCTCGAAGGAGCGGGGGGCCGACGCGTAGGCCTGCTCCATCTCGTGGAGCAGCGGCCGCACCCAGTTGCTGCCGTTCTCCACCGGGGCGAACCGCAGCTCCGGGAACCGGGTGCACAGCCCGTGGCCGATGAGCGACGCCATGGTGTCGACGATCGGCCGGCCCATATGGCCGACGATGGCCTGGAAGCCGGAGCCGCCCTTGAACGGGGTCATCTCCCGGCTGATCCCCTCCCATTCGTTCAGGTAGCGCTGGTACCCGCTGTCGGAGGCGTGCATACCCACCGGGATGCCGGCCTCGACCACCAGCTTCCAGAACGGGTCGAACTCGGGCAGGGCCATGGACCGGGGGCCCATGAATCCCGGCACCGGGGCGGGACGGATGAGGACGATCCTGGCCCCGTGGTCCAGCACCCACTCGAGCTCCTCGATTCCCTTCTCGACGATGCCGAGATGGATCACCGGGGTCGGGAAGATCCGGTCCTGGTAGTTGAACGTCCAGTGCTCGTGCATCCACTGGTTGAGGGCGTGGACGACGGCGTGGGTGGCGGGCGGGTCGCCGCGGAGGCGCTCCTCCAGCAGGCTGGCCAGGGTCGGCCACATCAGGGCCCGGTCGATGCCCTGCTCATCCATCAGCTGGAGGCGGGGCTCCGGGGAACTGAACCCGGGGAGCGCCCGGATCGGCTTCCCCATGATCTCCCGTCGCGACTTCCCCTCCGGGTTGCCCTTGCGGAAGTACTCCTCCTGGGCGCCGGGGGCGGCCACCACCTCGAAGGTGGGGTTCGGGATGTACTCGCTGATCATCCCGCCGACGGCGATCTTGGTCCGGCCGTTGAGCTCGACGTACCGGATGAGCCCCTCGTATTCCGGCGGCAGGTACTTGGTGAACGCATCGGTGTTCTCGTACATGTGGTTGTCGGCATCGAAAACCGGAAAATCCAAGGTTCGTGGAGACACGGCCGTCGCCCCTTCTCTCGTCGGCTGCGCCACCGGGCCCGGATTCGTCCC
>DASZNG010000183.1:0-5221 GCA_035551535.1 Acidimicrobiales bacterium
GTCCTTGCCGGAGGCCCCGCCCTGGCGCAACCGACCACGAATGGGGGAAACTCGGATCGGGAAGCTGTCGACGTCCACCACCCTCGGTGAGTGGCTCGCCACCTAACCGACACCCCTATGACTGCAACCGACCACCGGCGATGACGTCTGCCACCGAGATTCTCTCCGGGAGGTATCGGCTCGGTCGGCTCCTCGGCCGGGGTGGGATGTCCGACGTCTACCTGGCGCTCGACCAGGACACCGACCGCGAGGTGGCCGTCAAGATCGTCCGTTCCGGCGACCCCGATCTGGCCCGGCGCCTGGCCCAGGAGGCCCGGGCCCTCGAAGGGTTCGACCACCCCGGACTGGTTCGCCTGCTCGACACCGGGGTCGCCGGTGACCAGGCCTACCTGGTGATGGACTTCGTCGATGGGTCGAACCTGGCCGAGATCCTGCGTCGGGGCCGGCTGACGCCGGAGAACGTCGCCGAGCTCGGGGCGTCAGTGGCCGGCGCCCTGGCCTACGTGCACGCTCGGGGCGTCGTCCACCGCGACGTGAAGCCGGCCAACATCCTGGTAACTCCGGACGGCCAGGTCCGCCTGGGCGACTTCGGGATCGCCCGCCTGATCGACGTCTCCACCCTCACCCTCGACGGGACCACCCTGGGGACCGCCGCCTACATGGCGCCCGAGCAGCTCGAGAACCACCAAGTGGGGCCGGCCGCCGACATCTGGTCGCTCGGCCTCGTCCTGTTGGAGGGCATGACCGGTGGGCAGGTGTACCAGGGATCACCGGGCGAGATGATGGCCCGACGGTTGGCCGGACCGGTCCCGATACCCCCCGACCTTCCGGTCCCCTGGAAGGTGCTGTTGAGCGGGATGCTCCACGATCGACCCGATCAGCGGCTCGGCGCCTTCGAGGTGGCGGACCTGCTGGACACCGCGCCGTTTGCGGCACCCTGGGAACCCTCCGCCGGACTCGCCACCGACCTCCCCGCCACCCAGGCCGACGACATGACCAAGGTGAGCCCGCCGCCCGATGCGGGCGGTACCACCCAGGCCGAGGACATGACCAGGGTGAGCCCGCCACCCGATGCGGGCGGCACCACCCGGGTGAATCCTGGCGACACCCGGGTGGCTCCGCCGTCGCTGGTGGCCGGCACCCGCCTGTCCCGGGCCCGGCGACAGCGGTTGGCGGCGATCGGGGTCCTGTTGGCCGCGGCGCTGGTGGTCGTGTTGGCCCTGGCCTTCGGCACCGGCGGCGGCACCCCGACGGTCAACTCGACGACGACGACTCGCCCGGCAACCACCACCACTTCGGTGCCGACCACCACCCCGCCGCCGACTGCCGCCCAGGCACTGGCCACCCTGGTCGGTGACGTCGCCTCCGGGGTGACCGCCCACACGATTTCCGGCAACACCGGCCAGATGATCTCCATGCAGGCCCAACAGGCGGTCACCGACGCGGCGGCGGGGAAGTCGCAACCGGCGGCCAACGACCTCCAGCAGGCCGCCACCTCCATCGCCAGCGGCACCCGCAGCGGTGCCATCACCGCGTCGGAGGGCGCGGTGCTCCAGGGCGACCTCTCCACCCTCGCCGCCACCCTGGGTCTGAGTGCGGCCGGCACCGCCCCGACCACGGCTCCGCCCACGACGCCGACCACGCCGCCCGGACCCGGCGGGACCAAGGCGAAGGACCCCAAAACCAACTGAGCCTGGATCCGACCCCGCCGGGCCGGGCCGGGACCGGACGTTGACGGCGGCGGCCGGGGCGGGGGCGGGGGAACTGGGCTCAGCCGTTGAGGCGGGAGGACAGGAAGCGCAGGGCCCCCGGGGTGGAGCTCAGGACGGCACCGATGTGCTCGCCCAGATGGGTGCGCCGCAGGGTGACGTCGACCCCGCCCTTCCGGTAGATGGCCGCCAGTTCGTCGGCCCCGGAAATGGGAATCAGCTGGTCGTGCCTCGAGTGGTAGAGGTAGACGGCGGCCGACGGCAGCCGCTGACCCAGCCGCAGCTCCTCGTTGGTGGTCCGGGTGCCTTCGGTGTCGAACGGGTCCGGCTCGGTGGTGAGCTCCCGGAGGCTCCGGAACGGGAAGTAGGCGACCAGCTCGTCGACGCTCATGTCGGCGATCTGGTTGACGACCCGCCGCCCTTCGTCATTGAGGATCACCTCCAACTTGGTCTCGGGGTACTCGCGGTCGATGCCCACCGCGGCGCCGAGGGTCAAGCCGGAGAAGAAGCCACCGTCGATCCGCCGGAGGGCGCGCCGATCGGTGGGTACGCCTCCGGCGGCGACCGCCACCAGGCGGATCTCGGGGGCATAGGCGGGTTGTTGCTCGGCGATCCAGGCGGTGGCCTGGCCACCCCCGGAGTAGCCCCACGCCCCCACCGGCGCGGTGGGGTCGAGGCCGCCGGGCCCGAAGGCCAGCGAGGCGCGCATGCCGTCGAGGCTGATCCGGGCGGCGATCAGCCCGGCCCCGTAGGCGTGGCGCGGACCGGTGAAGTCGGAGGTGACCACCGCCCACCCGCGACGGAGGGCCAGCGCCATCAGGAACGCCTCCCGCTGGCTGCCCCGCCGCAACGTATAGGACGGGTCGCGGTTGGCGCCCAGGCTGTCGATGGCGCACTGGTAGGACAGCAGCGGCCTCGGGCCATGGCCGGGCCATCGGGTCTGTGGCACGAAGAGGGTGGCGACCGCCGAGATCGGCTCCCCGCCGGTGTCGGTGCTCCGGAACCGGATCTGCCAGCCGTCGGCGGCCACCTTGAGATGGGTGCCCCGCACCGGGATCGGCCGCCAGTCGAGCAGGGCGCCGGGTTTCATCTCGGCCAGGTCCTCGTGGGGGGCGTAGAACGGGTCGTCGGGGGGCGGCGGGTACTTCGGGAGCTTCCGGTCTTGCCTGCGGACGGCAGCGTGGAGGGCGGACATCATCGTCCTCGACAGGGCGAGCTTCCAGGCGGCGGGGGGCACAGCGGAAGCGTAATCACCCCCGGCTCGTCGTGAACCGCACGAGGCCGGGTGCCGGGCGGGGCCGGGCCGGGGGCGGCGGCTATCCGGGGGGCCGGTGCTGGCTAGCCGGGGAGGCGGGTATCCATGGCCCGCCAGCAGTACCACGCCACCACGCTTCGATACGGCCGGTACGGCTCGCCCAGCACCATCAGTTCCTTGGGGGTCGGGGTTTCGGCCAGGTGCCAGCACACGGCGAAGCCGGCCCGGACCCCGTAGTCCCCGACCGGCCAGATGTCGAGCCGCCCCAACGTCCCCAGTAGGAACATCTCCGCCGTCCACTGTCCGATCCCCCGGACCTGGACCAGGTGCTCGACGACGTCCTCATTGGAGAGGCGGCCGATCCGCTCGAGCGAGATCTGCCCGGACACCACCTTCTCGGCCAGGTCCTGGATGGATCTGGCTTTGGCGCCGCTCAGACCGCAAGCTCGGAGGACGTCGGTCGAGACGGCGAGCACCCGTTCGGGCGTGACCACACCGCCGAGGGCGCCGACGAACCGGCCCTCGATGGAGGCGGCGGCTTTCCCGGCCAGCTGCTGATAGAGGATCGACCGGGCCAGGACGGCAAACCGCATCGACGCCGGGACGTGCGGACGACCCGGCGGGTAGCCGTACTCTTTGACGAGCGCCTTGAGGACCGGGTCCTTTCGGCTCAACGCCCTGGCCGCATCGGCCATCGCAGTGCGAGTCGCGGCCATGACGATTCAGGCAGTCTCGCCGGACTCGTCGAGGGGGCCGGTCACCCTCCTGATGATGCCACAGCCGGTATCGTCAGCCCGTGGTTGCGCCTCCCGTCTCCGTTCCCGACTCACGCCTCGTCGACGTCGAAGGTCCGGTCAACTTCGTCGAGTTCGAGGGGCCGAAGGACGGGCCGACCCTGGTGTGCGTGCACGGTCTGGGCGGATCCCATCTCAATTGGATGGCCATCGCCCCCTCGCTGGCCGGCTACGCCCGGGTCCTGGCTCTCGACCTGGTCGGTCACGGCCGAACCCCGATCGGAGCCCGGAGGGCCGATATCGACGGTCACCGCCGTTTGCTGGGTGGATTTCTGCGGGAGGTGGCCTCGGGGCCGGTGATCCTGGTCGGCAACTCCATGGGCGGGCTGGTGGCGACCCTCCAGGCGATGGCCGAGCCGAGCTCCGTCTCCGGGCTGATCCTCATCGACCCGGCGCTGCCCTCCACCCGCTGGGGGTGGACCCACCCGATGTCGATTGCCGGCTTTTTGCTCGGGGCGACGCCGGGACTGGGCGAGTCGTTCCTGAACCAGCGGAGGAAGTACCTTTCCCCGGAGCAGTCGGTGCATCGGGTCCTGGACGCCTGCTGTGCCGACGCGTCCCGCATCCCGTCCGACCTGGTTGCCGCCCAGATCGGGTTCCTCAACGGCGCTGACCGGGCCGCCCTCGACGGCGCCTACCTGTCGTCGGCCCGTTCTTTGTCCCAGCACTTCCTGCGACCCCGCGCCTTCGCCCAACGACTCAAGAGGGTCGAGCAGCCGACCCTGCTGATCCACGGCGACGCCGACCGGTTGGTGCCGTTGGCCGCCTCCCGGCAGGTGAGCTTTTCGAAGCCGGCGTGGACCTTCGACATCGCCGGCGGCGTCGGTCACATTCCGATGATGGAGGCGCCGGCCTGGACCCTCGAGCGGATCACCCGCTGGATGGTCGCCGAGGGTTCCCGGGCGGTCCGAGCGTCGGCCGGGGCCGGGGCCGGCCTTCATCCTCACCCTCCCATCGATCGGTAGAGCGGCCTCCGGCTGGTAGGGCGGCCTCCGGCTGGTCGGCTGGTCGGGTGGTCGGGGTGGGTTATACGGCCCCGGTCAGGAGGCCGTGACCTGCGAATTCAGCGCGGATGCCGCGTCGGTGACAGCGGAGAGATTTCCCTCGATGCCCTGGATGTCGTTCAGGCAGGCGTTGGTTGCGCTCGCACACGCGGACCTGGCTTTGTTGGTGATCGTTTGGAGCGCCGACAGCGTGTTGTGGTACTTCGTCAGTCCGGCATTCGGCACCGTGCTCAGGGCGCCGGAAACGGCCAGCAGAGCCGAGGAGACGGCACTCGACATGGTGCCCAGGTCCTTGACGAGCTGGGCGGTCGACCCGGTTCCACCGTTCTTGCCGAGCTGGGTGACGTCATTGCCCACCGCCTCCCCGGCCTTGCCGATGGCGATGAGGTTGGCGTCACAGCAGGTCGGCCACACGGACGAGAGCGGGGCGCTTTCGCTGGAGTTGGTCACCGCCGCCGT
>DASZNG010000184.1:0-21642 GCA_035551535.1 Acidimicrobiales bacterium
CCCGGAGAGCCCCGGCTCCAAGGCCCGGATGGAGCAGGCCTACCGGTCGACCTATGCCCTCGGGAGCCCTCCGGAGTACGAGCCCGGACCGGAGCGGTCGTTGGCCGGCCTGGCCGCCGCCTCCGGGCGGACCCCACTCGAGGTCGCCTACGAGGCGATGCTCGCCGACGACGGGCGCGGGCTGCTCTACGTGCCGATCCTCAACTACGCCAACGGCGACCTCGAGCCAGCCCGGGACATGCTCCTCCACCCCCGGTCGGTGGCCGGGCTGGCGGACGGGGGTGCCCACTGCGGCGTCATCTGCGACGCCTCCCAGCCCACCTTCATGCTCACCCACTGGACCCGCGACCGGGTACGCGGCGAGCGGCTCCCCCTCGAGTGGATGGTGAAGAAGCAGTCCCACGACACCGCCCGCCTCTACGGGCTCACCGACCGGGGCACGCTGGAGGCCGGGGCCCTCGCCGACCTCAATCTCATCGACTACGACGGACTCCAGCTGGGAAATCCGACGGTGATCGCCGACCTCCCGGCCGGCGGCACGCGGCTGGTCCAGGATGCCACCGGCTACGTCGAGACCATCAAGTCCGGAGTCACCACTTTCTCGGGCGGCGAGGACACCGGCGCCCGACCCGGCGCCCTGGTGCGGGGCGCCCGCTGACGCCCGATTGCTGATCGCTTCGCAGGAACGCGGGTTAGCGGTCGGCGGAATTCACGGTGGCCGGCTCCAAGGTTTCCGCCTCGGCCGCTTCGGCCGCCCGGTCGGCGTTCATCCTCTTGGTGATCCAGCGCTCCACGAAGAAGGCGAGGAAGGGCACGAACCCTCCACAGACCACGAAGAGGATCCGGCCCAGATGCCAGTGGGCCCGGCGGGCCAGATCGGCACCGGCGATCAGATAGACGATGTAGAGGTAGCCGTGGATGGGGGCGACGATCTCGGCCACCATCTTGTGGTGCCCCCAGTACTGCAGCGGGATGGCCACGAACACCAGGATCACCAGGGCGGTCCCCACGATGTACGCCATCACCCGGTAGCGCAGCATGGCCCCGGCGATCGGGTCGGCCTTCTTGGTCTTCGGCGCGTTCGACCCGGTTCCGGGCACGTCTACCATCGCTTCCTGTCCGGGCCGGCGTTGAGCTCGGCCAGATACCGGTTGTACTCGACCAGCTCGGGATCCTCCTCGTCGGCATCCTCGACCTCGACGGGCTCGTCATCGGCTCCCGGCCCCGACGATGACCGGTCGTCGGTCAGCGGGCCGACCCAGGTGGTTGCCCCGGTGGTGGTGGCGGTGGCGACCGGGCCCGGCTGGTGCCGGGATCGCCGACCCCCGCGGAGCGCCCAGCCCGGCTCCTCCTCCGGACCCAACGGCTCACCGTCGGGCCCGCGCCTCGCCTCGTGGCGGCGGGTGAGCGCGACGGGGTCGTCGTGGATCAGCTGCCACCACACGTAGATGGCGTACCCGGCGAACAGCGGCCACTCGAAGGTATAGGCCCAGCTCAGCGTGTTCCCGTCGTAGGCCCGCCGGAACTGCCAGTTGGTCAGCAACGCAAACGTCGGCAGCAGCACCAGCAGGGTGACGTGCATCCCGATGCGGCGGGGGGTGAAGTATCGCTGCACCCTCCCAGGGTACCGCCCCCGTTCGCCCCCTCCCATTCGCCGCCGGCCCGGAGATCCACCCGGTGGAGCCCTTGGTTTCTTAAGATCTTGGCCGTACCCGGGGTTGTCACACCCTCGCCGTACCTTCCCCCCCATGACCTACACCACTGAACCCCCTGACCTGTTCCGACCGGATGTCGAAATTCGGGTCAGCACCCGAAGGAAGAAGACGGCCGGGGCCCACTGGGAGGGCGATCGCATCATCGTGGTCGTCCCCTCCCATCTGCGCGGGGCCGACCGGGACGAGATGGTGGACCATCTGGCCCGCCGGCTGCAGCGGCACCGCCCGAACCTCCACGCCTCCGATGCCTATCTCGAGGAACGGGCGGAAGTGTTGGGCGACACCCATCTCGGCGGCATCCGGGCGGCTTCGATCCGGTGGTCCACCTCCCAGACCAAGCGCTGGGGATCGTGCACGCTGCTGTCGCGGGAGATCCGGATCTCGGAGCGACTGCGGATGGCGCCCGGCTGGGTGCTCGACGCCGTCATCGTCCACGAGTTGGCCCACCTGATCGAGCCCAACCACAACCACCGCTTCAAGGCACTGGAGAACCGCTATCCGCGACGCCGGGAGGCCGACGCCTTTTTGGACGGGTACTCGCTCGGCCTGCACATGCCCGAGGACGGAGCTCCGTCCGGGCAGGGCGGATGCGACGACGAGAGCGACGCCGTCGCCTGACCGTCAGCCGCGACGGTCGAACCCCAGCCGGAAGGATCGGACGGCGCCGACGAAGATGTTCGCTTCGATGTCGGGCGGTTCGATCACCCACAGGTTGGTGATCCGCTGGGTGAGGCGCTCCATCAGCATCCGGAGTTCGAAGCGGGCCAGCGGCGCCCCGAGGCAGAAGTGGGTACCGAACCCGAACGACACCTGCGGATTGGGCTCCCGGCGGATGTCGAAGCGGTAGGGATCGTCGAACACCTCCTCGTCCCGGTTGGCCGAGGGATAGAGGAGGATCACCCGGTCCCCCGCCTCCATGGCCACGCCCCCGATCGTCACCGGCCGGGCGGCGGTCCGGAAGAAGTTGTTGAGGGGAGTCACCCACCGGACCATCTCCTCCACCGCACCGGGAACCAACGACGGGTCGGCGGCCATCGCCTCCCACTGCTCGGGGTGATCGCAGAATTCGGCCAAGGCGCGGGTGATGACGGTGCGGGTCGTCTCCGCCCCACCGGAGATCATCAGCCCGGTCTCGTTCATGATGGTGTCACCGGCCATCGGGCACCCGTCGAGCTCCGCCTGGGTCCACACCGAGATCAGATCGTCGGCCGGTTGGACCTGCCGGGCGGCGGCCACCTCGTTCAGCAGCCCGGAGAATTCGATGATGGCCTCGAAGAACCCCTGTCCCGCCTCCAAATCGTTGGCGGCTTGGTCGTAGCGCATCAGCCGCTCCGACCACGACTTGATGTCCGTCCAGTGGTCCTCCGGAAAACCGAGGAGCACGGCGGTGAGCCGGGCCGGCAATGGCGCGGCCAACTCGGAGACGATCTCCACCTCGCCGCCATCGATCCAGGAGTCGATGAGCCCGTCGATGATCCGGGCCAGCTGGGGCTCGAGGCGGCGCACGGCCTTGGGCGTGAACCGGCGGGAGATGAGGTTCCGCTGCTGGCGATGACGGGGATCGTCGAGGGAGATCATGTTGTCCTCCCCGGGGGCGAAGAACGACCGGTACCCCTGGGCGCTGAGGAAGACGTCGTCGCGCCGCTCCACCTCCACCAGGTCGGCGTGGCGGGTGACCGCCCACAGATCGTTCTTTTCGTCCCGGGCCAGCCGGTGATGGTGGCGGAGTTGCCGGAGGGCGTCGTGCATGGACTCGATGTCCACGTAGAACCCGGGATCCAGGAGGTCGGGCACCGCCCCCGCCGGTTGGACGGTCGGCGTGCCGGTGGCGGTGCGGTCGGCCATGGCGAGATGCTAGCGAGCCGGTTCCCCGGGGGGAATGGGCCTGGCGGCGGGCAGCCCGGTCGCCGACGCGCTACAACTGTCGGGTGTCCTACGTCCTGGCGGTGACCGCCGCCTTCGTCAATGCCCTGACCTCGGTGTTGCAACGGATCGGGGTGGAGTCGGCGCCGTCGTCCGCCACCCTGCGGTTGAGCCTCATGGCCCACGCCGTGCGCCGTAAGATCTGGCTGGTCGGGTTCGCCCTCATGCTGGTGGTGTTCGGCCTCCAGGCCACCGCCCTGCGCCTCGGCCAGCTGAGCGTGGTCCAGCCGGTGCTCACCACCGAGCTGCTGTTCCTGTTGCTCATCCTCGCCGTTTGGTTCCGCTATCACCTGGGTTGGCGGGAGTGGGCTGGCTCGGTGGCCATCGTGGCCGGGCTCGGTGGCTTCTTCTTGGCTGCGCATCCGAGCGGCGGCAACCTCAGCCCTGACAACCGCCAATGGTTCGTGGCATCGGCGCTGCTCATCGCGGCTATCACCGTCTTCATCCTGGCCGGTCTCCGGGGGCCTCGCTGGTGGCGGGCCGCCTCCTTCGGCACCGCCACCGCCATCACCGCGGCGTTCAGTGCCGCCTTGACCAAGTCGACCACCATCTTCGTGTCCCGCGGGTGGGGCCACGTCTTCACCCACGCCCAGCCCTACCTGCTGGCGGTCACCGGGCTCGGCACCGTCTTCCTCATCCAGAACGCGCTGCATGCCGGGCCGATCACCGCATCACGGACGACGATGGTCACGGTGAACCCGCTGGTCAGCATCCTCATCGGGATCAACCTGTTCGGTGACCGGCTCCGTGGCGGCCTGCTCCGGACGGTGGCGGAGTACGTCGCCCTGGCCGTGCTGATCGCCGGGGTGGTGGTGCTGTCCCAGACGAAATTGGTGGTGGGCGAGATCGGCGCCGACGGTTCCGCAGAGCTACTGGCGACAGCCCGTCAGCGCGGGTCGCAACCGGTGGTCATCATCCCCGAAGCCGACATCGCCCCAGAACTCTGAGCACCGACGATCCCGGATGGAAGGACGGGCGGACGCCGCCCCCGGCCACCCGACCCCAGCCGCCCGGGCCAGCAGTTCCGAGATCTCCAGCGCTTCCGGCCCGAGCTTGTCGGCCATGGCCGCGAACAGCGCGGCGGTGACGCGGGCGTCTCCCAAGGCGCTGTGGTGGTCGTCCCAGGTCAGCCCGAAATAATCGCAGCAGTCGACCAACTTGGCCTTGCCGTACAGACCCATCCGGGTGCGGGCCACGGTCAGCGTGTCCAGGATCGGGACCTCGCCGACCATCAGGCGGTCCCCGCCGTATCGATGGCACTCGGCCCGGAGGAAGCCCAGGTCGAACCCGCCCACGTTGTGGCCGACGATGACCCGGCCCGAGAGCAGTTCAGCCAGGAACGGGTGGACGTGGCCGAAGGTCGGCGCTCCCCTGACCATGTCGGCGGTGATCCCGTGGACATGGGTGGGGCCGGGGTCGCAGCCGGGATCCAGCACGGTGCAGAAGGCATCCACCTCCGCCCCGGCCGGGTCGGTGACCACCACCGCCACCTCGACGATCCGGTCGTTGGTCGCCGAGAACCCGGTGGTCTCCACGTCGATGACCGCGAACCCGGACTGAATCACACTGGTGTTGTTCACAGCCACCACGGTAGGTGGAGGGTGTGACGAGACCGGGGATGGCCGCGAGCTGGGCGGATGAGGGCCCCGGGCCCGAACCGGAGCGTTCCACCGCCCGGGGCCGGCGGGCGACGGGGGCGGCGCCGGGAGTCGGCCGCCGATCAGGCGTCGGAGCCGACCAGCTCCTTGAGTTCGGCGGCGACCCGCCGGTCGTGCTCCGTCTTGTCCCGCTTGGCCCGGGCCGGGCTCCACCGGCCCTTGATCAGGAAGATGGTGGGGATGAAGAGGACCATGCCGCCGATCGACACCCAGAACCAGTGCTGCCACTGCTTGGGCGAGGCGTTGACCCCGTTCTGCAGCGCGGTGAGCTGGGCCTGGTGGGCGGACAGGTAGCTCAACTGGTTGGCGTAGGGGACCACCAGCGTTTTCAGCTGGGTCTGGTAGATGACCAGTTGCCCGAAGACCTGGGATCCGAGCGCCTTCTGGGCGGCGGTGATGTTGGCGGCCGTGGGGCTGGCGGCCAGGGCGGTGACGATCGGCGCGTTCTGGGGCTCGCTGAGGACCTTCAACAGGGCGGAGTGGGCCTGGGCGAAAGCCACCGACTGCGGATGCTGGAGGAGGAACTGCTCGACGTCGGTGTTGGTTCCCGGGATGGTGGCGGTGGCGAGCGGCTGGTTGTCCACTACCGGGTTGACGCTGTTGATCACCACGGGCAGGAAGATGAAGGAGATCCCCACCACCAGTCGAATGATCCAGCCCCAGAGGGCGAGCCCGGTGCCCACCAGGGCCGGGTTCTTGGCCTCCACCGACTCCGTATAGGCGGCCATCCACGGGGCGTAGGTGACGGACAGGAACATGGCCAGGAATATCTC
Source organism: Acidimicrobiales bacterium (assembly GCA_035551535.1). Lineage (GTDB taxonomy): Bacteria > Actinomycetota > Acidimicrobiia > Acidimicrobiales > RAAP-2 > DASZIT01. The sequence continues at coordinate 6,070 of DASZNG010000184.1, forward strand.
GATCAAGACCAGGGTGTAGTAGCCGGTGTTGGCGTTGTTGGCCTGCATCAGGAAGACGATGAGCAGGGCGATGGCCCCGAGGGCGCCGACCAGCATGAACGGCTTCCGCACCCGGAGCCGGTCGGAGAGGATGCCGAAGACGATCAGGGCGATGGCATCCGCCCCCCAGAACCACACGTTGAGCCCGTTGGCCTGGGTGACCGAGAAGTTGGAGCCGTCGGGGTTCTTGAAGGTGGTGGAGTAGAAGATGGTGAAGAACCCGGCGGCGGCGAAGTAGACCAACAGGAAGACCGAGATGCCGGCGGCCGACCCGATCAGGTCCCACCGGAGGATCTGCGACCACGGTCGCTTGGTCGCCGACAACACATCGGTTTCGGACAGACCTCGGGTCCGGGCCTCGATCAGCAGCTGGTCGCGGGTCGAGACCAACAGGTGATCCCGCAGCCGGGACGAGAGGTCCTTCAAGAGCACCAGGCAGATGGCGAAGACCGCCAGCGAGCTGATACCGGAGATGATGAACTGGCTCTGCCAATCACCGAAGTGGGTGAGGGTGTGGGTGGCGACGATGCTGGTGATCAGGCTGCCGGCCACCGGTCCGACCGTCCAGAACCCCATGGCCGATGCCCGCCCCAACTGGGGGCTGAAGTCGCGCACCAGCGCGGGTGTGGCCACCAGGATCGCCCCCTCCACCAGACCCATGGCCGAGATGACGATGGCGAATCCCCACTCGGTGGTCACGTTCGGCACCCCGAAAGTGACCAGGAGCCCGACGATCAACAGCCCGTAGATGACCACGTTGGTCCGGCCCAACCGGTCGGTCTGGCTGGCCGGGAGGGAGGCGAAGGCCCCGATGAGGTTCGAAACGATCACGATGCCCACGTAGAAACTGAACGACATGTGGAAGTAGCGGAGGATGTTGGGGGTCACCCCGGTCTGGGTGTAATAGGTGTAGTAGAGAACGACGGTGGCCAGCACGGCCAGGGCCAGCATGCCCGTCCGCTTGCCCGGTTTTGGAAACTCGTCGACTTCGTGGACGAAGAGGAAACGGAACCAGGCCCCGTGCTCGGAGGATCCGGCCGGATCCTGGCTTACCGTGACTGGAACCTCTTCTATCGTCATCCCGTGCCTTTCTGCCGGTGACATCCCCGCCCGTGCCCGTGGGTACCCGCTTGGTCGGCGGCCATGCCGCAGAATTCACGGTAGCGCCGACGGCACGGTCGTCAAACGGCAGCTCCAGGGGCCAACACCGCGGTCACGGGTCGGGGCGGGGCGGGGGGTCGGTCGGGACCGGCCACGGGGGACGGTGGCCGGTGCCGCCGGCTCCGAAACGTTCAGGAGTCGAGCACCGCAGCCGCCACCAGATCCTCGAGGTAGCGGGTGTCCCACCACGAGATCTGGAGCTGCTTGGCCCGCCGGAAGTACAGCTGGATGTCGAACTCCAGGGTGAAGCCGATCCCCCCGAAGATCTGCTGGGCGGTGGCGGTCACCTGGCGGTAGGTGTTGGCGGCGAAGAGCTTGGCCATCGGGGCCAACTTGGAGATGTCCCGATCGGCGGCACTGGCCCAGGCGGCCTCGTGCACCAGCACTTCGGCGCCGTCGACGGCGGTCACGCCGTCGGCCAGGTAGTGGGCCAACGCCTGGAAGGCCCCCAGTGGCTTGTCGAACTGATGGCGGTCCTTGGCGTACTGGACGGTGATCTCCAACGCGTACTGGGCCCCGCCCACCGCCTGGGCGGCGGCCAGGATGATCCCCTCGTGCATGACCGCGTTCCAGGTCGTCCAGCCCGACCCGGCCTCCCCGATGCGATCGTCGGCGGTCACCCGGACCCGATCGAGATCGACCCGGTACTGCGCGTCGGAGGCGATGGTCAGCTGTTGGGTGAGGGTGACACCTTCGGCGTTGGGGTCGACCAGGAACAGGTCGACGTCGTCCCGGCCGTCGCCGGTGCGGGCCAGCACCACCAGGCGGGTGGCCGCCCGGGCGAAGCTGACGTGGCGCTTGACCCCGGACAGGAGGAACCCGTCGCCGTCGGGCTCGGCCCGGAGCTGGATCCCCCTGGGCCCGAACCCGTTCTCCGGCTCCAGCCACGCCGGGGTCAGGATGGCGTCGCCGGCCACCACCTTCGGGAGCCACTCGGCCTTCATCGCCTCGCGGCCGGAACGGGCGAGGGCGCCACCGCTGAGTACCGAGCTCACGAAATGGGGCGAGGGGGCCAAGGACCGGCCGAACTCCTCGTAGACGACCACGCCCTCGATGGCGCTCATCCCCGATCCCCCGTACGCCTCCGGGAGCTGCAGCCCGATGAGGTCGAGGTGGGCCAGCTGCTTCCACAGGTCGGCGGAGTACCCGATGGGGTCGTCCTGCAGCTCGCGCACCACGTTGAGCGGGCTGGTGGTGGCGCACACCCCCCGCACCGTCTGGCGCAGCATCTCCTGCTCGGCGCTGAAATTGAGATCCAACATGGTCAGTGCTCCTCTGCTGGCGGGATGAGGCTCATGGCTTCCACTGGTCCCCCTGGCGGGTCCACGGGTTGTCCTGGCTGGAGCGCGGGAGGGCGACCCGGGCCCGGCAGGTGGTCTTGGCGTCCCCATCCACCGTCAGCGAGATGTCGATGGCCACCCACCCACACCCGGCGTCGTCGACCCCGGTGTCGGCCACCTCCCCGCGGAAGATCATGGTGTCGCCGGGGAACACCGAGCCGAGCATCCGGAAGGTCATCCGTTGCATCCGGCCGTAGGGGCCGGTCCAGTCGGTCACGAACCGCTCGAACCAGGCCGCCTGGTTGGGGGTGTTGAGGAAGATGTCCCGGGTGCCGTTGCGGTTGACGGCGAAGTCCTTGTCGTGGTGCATCGGCCGCCAGTCCCGGGAGGCCAGGGCGCCGAGGACCACGGTGGTGGCGGTCACCGGATAGGCGAGCTCGGGGAGGAGGTCGCCGGTGTGGACGTCGGCGTGCAACCGGGCCGGGGTGGTGGACGGGCTCACTGGCCGGCCCCGGTGGCTCCGGCCGCCGTCGGGTCGCCGGCCGGGTCCGCATCCAACCGCCGGTACCCGAAGCCGGTGTAGCTCTCCACCGCCACCAGCTCGCCGTGTTGATTCTGGTACTCGACATCGATCACCCAGAAGCGCCCGGTGCCGAGCCGGGTGGTCTTCTCCTCGCTTACCGACCGGAGGATCTGGCTGGTGCGCAGGACGTCCCCCGGACGCACCGGCTGGTGGAAGACCATGGTGTTGTCGCTCATCACCGCTTCGGGCAGCCCCAGCCCTTCCTTGAGATCGAAATGGACCTGGAGGGGCAGGGCGACCTGGCTGCGCCCGGGTGCCCAATGGTGGGGCCGGAACCAGACCGACGCCATCGACGGTGGGGCGATCGGCCCGCCGGTCACCTGCTCGGCCACCTCGTCGTCCCAGAACAGCGGGTTGCCGTTCTCCACCGACGAGCAGGTCGTCCAGATGTAGCCCCGCTCCACCGGGAACTCCCCCACCTCGATGTACTGTTCGACCCCGATCAGGGCTTCGATGTCCGTCTCGCCGATGGCGCTCACGCCACCACCCCCTTCGCTCGCAGCTCGGCGACCCGCTCGGGCGGATGGCCCGCCGCTTCCAATAAGCGCTCGGCGTCGGATACCGCCGGCCCACGCACCGCCACCGGCCCGTCCGGGCGGACCATCCCGGCCAGGACCGGGCCCACCTGGCGGAACCTCACCGGCGGGCCGGCGTCACCACCGCCTTCCATGACCGCCTCGACCAGTGCGCGGCGGGCGGCGAACTGGTCGTCGTCGACCAGCTCGGCCACCGTCTGCACCGGCGACACACAGGTGTCGGACCCGGCCAACTCCTCGACCCAGTCGGCCCGGTCCCGGGAGGCGAACGCCGCCCGGAAGTCGTCCCGGATCTTGTCCTGGACCTCGTCGTCGAGTTGATGGGCCACCCACTGCTCGCACCCGAGGTGGCGGCAGAGGTTGGCGTAGAACTTCGGTTCGATGGCCCCCACCGCCAACCACTTCCCGTCGGCCGCCCGGTAGGAGTCGTAGCAGGCGTAGCGACCACTGAGGATGTCCCGGCCCGGGCCGACCTCGGCCCCGGTGGCCAGGTGCTCGTCGACGGCCAACGAGGTCAGCCACAACACACCCTCGGCGACGGAGACGTCGAGATGGGCTCCGGCCCCGGTCCGGCGGCGGCCGATGAGCGCGGCCATGACCGCCATCGCCGCCTGCATGCCCCCGCCGGCGGCATCGGCCAGGGTGGCCCCGGCGATCGGCGGTCCCCCGTCGGCCCGGGACTGGCTCGAGGCCAGGAACCCCCCCACGGCCAGGTAGTTGATGTCGTGCCCGGCCCATCCCGCCCGCGGCCCCGACTGCCCGAAGCCGGTGGTGGAGCACAGGATGATCCCGGGGTTGACCGCGGTCAGGTCGGCGTAGCCGGTGCCCAACCGGTCCATCACCCCGGGCCGGAAGCTCTCCACCACCACGTCCGCCGTCTCCACCAGGCTCAGGAAGGCGTCGCGGCCCTCGGGGTCCTTCAGGTCGATGGCGATCCGCTGCAGCCACCGCGCCCCGCTGTAGGCGAAGAACGGCGGGGTGATCGGCTGGGCCCCCCGACCGGGGACCGCACCCACCTTCACCACCGTGGCGCCGTAGTCGGCCAGCAGCCGGGTACAGCGGGCGGCGGGGCCGACGGTGGACAGGTCGAGCACCACCACGCCGGCCAACAACCCGGGGTCACCAGGGCTGGGGGCGCCGGCGTCGGCGGACGGCGGCGGCACCGTCGATGGGGATGATTCGTTCACGGGGAAGAAGCGCCGATCAGAAATTCTTCGGCAAACCGAGTTTGCGCCGGGCGATGATGTTCTTCTGGATCTCGGAGGCGCCGCCACCGATGGTGTCGATCACCGTGTACCGGTAGGTCGACTCGGACCGGCCCTTCATCGGGGCGTCCTCCGACCGCACCCGAAGCTGCCCTCCCGGCCCGGCCAGGTCCATGGAGGCGTCGGCCAACCGCCGCGAGTACTCGGTGGCGAACAGCTTGTACTCCGAGGCCTCCGAGGTGGGCGGCGCTCCGCCTTCGCCGGCCTTGAACACGAACTTGAGCCCGAGCACCCGGGCCACCTCCGCCTCGGTGTGGAGCTGGGCGATCCGCTCCCGCACCACCGGGTCGTCCTTGAGCGGCTCGCCGTCCCGGGTGGCATGGGCCACGTACTCGGTCAGGAGGTCGAGCCGCTGGGCGATCGGCGAGTAGGTGAACAGGGTGAACCGCTCGAGGTCGAGCGCCTCGGAGATGTACTGGAACCCGTGGTTCAGCTCACCGACCACATAGTCGTCGGGGACGAAGACGTCGTCGAGGTAGACCTCGTTGGTCCGCTCGTCGCCCATTGTCCAGATCTCTTTGACGGTGATGTTGGGATGATCCATCGGCACCAGAAACAAGGTGATGCCGTGGTGCTTGGGGGCGTCGGGGTCGGTGCGGGCGCCCACCCAGTACCAGTCGGCGAAATGGGCCGAGGTGGTCCACGTCTTCTGCCCGTTGAGCCGCCAGCCGTCGCCGTCCTTGGTGGCCTTCAACTGCATGGAGGCGGCGTCCGATCCGGCGTTCGGCTCGGAGTAGCCCACCGCGAACTCGACCTCGTTGCGGAGGATCTTGGGGAGGAACTCCTGCTTCATGTGCTCGCTGCCGTGGCTGATGATGGTCTTGCCGATGATGCCGACGCCCTTGCCGATCTGCGGCCCGCCCCGGGCGGCCAGCGCCTCGTTCAACAGGTACTCGTAGACGCCCTCGCCTTCCGAGCCCCCGACCTCCTTGGGCCAGGTGATCCCCAACCAGCCCTGCTCCCCGAGCTTGGCCATGAACTTGCGGCGCAGGGGGGTGTCCACGATCTGGGCCATGTTCTCCCGGGTGACGTCGAAGACTTCCGGATCGTCGTTGGCGTCGAGGAACGCCTCCACGTCGGCCACAAACTGGTTCTGCTCCGGGGTGAACTCGAAGTCCATGGGGTCCCTCCTCGGTCCTGACGCGGCTATGCCGCAGTGGTTATCTGACTGACCGTCAGATACTGTGGGCATCATAGGATGAGGGTCGAGCCCAAGCCAACGTTGCCGGCGCCGAGCCTATTGTCCCAGCCCAGCACCGTTGTATCCGGGTGGTAACCGAGTGGGGACCGGGAGGTCGCCCGCCCGGTCAAGGCCAGAACGAAGGGATCGTCAGCCACATGAGAGGCATCGTCACCGCCGCCGGGTATGTCCCCTACCGCCGCCTCCAGCGGTCGGCGGTCGGCCAGGTCTTCGGCAGCGGTGGCGGGAAGGGCAGCCGGGCGGTCGCCTCCCACGACGAGGACACCACCACCATGGGGGTGGAAGCGGCCCGCCTGGCGCTCCGGTCGGCGCCGGCGGTGGGCCCTGACGGGTTGTGGTTCGCCACCGCCACCCCGGCCTACCTGGACAAGACCAACGCCTCCGCCATCCACGCCGCCCTCCGCCTCCCGGCCGAGGTGTCGGCCTTCGACTTCGGCGGAGCCCTCCGCTCCGGGGCCGGCGCCCTGGTCAGCGCGCTGCGGGCCGATGGTTCGGGGACCACCCTGGTGGTGGCGGCCGACATCCGTGACGGCCTGCCCACCTCGGCCGACGAGTCCGCCGGAGGTGACGCCGCCGCCGCGCTGGTGGTCGCCGACGACGGGCCCGGCCATCCGGTGATCGCCGAGTATCTGGGTGGTGCCTCGGTCACCGACGAGTTCCTCGATCGGTGGCGGACGGTCGGCGATCGGCGCTCGAGGACCTGGGAGGAGCGGTTCGGCGAGACCCGCTATGTGCCGCTCGGCGAGCAGGCATGGGCGGCGGGGTTGAAGGCGGCCGGGGTGGTGGCCGAAGACATCGACAAAGTGGCGGTGACCGGCATGCACGCCCGGGCGGCCAAGGCGCTGACCCGGAAGCTGGGCGTCGAGTCCGACCGCCTGGTGGACGACCTGTCCGCCTCCGTCGGACAGTCCGGTTCGGCCCACGCCGGCCTGATGCTGGCCTCGATGCTCGAAGCGTCGGAGCCGGGCCAACTGGTGGCGGTGGTGGCCCTGGCCGACGGAGCCGACGTCATGGTGTTCCGGATCACCCCTGCCCGGGCCGAATGGTCGCCCACCGAATCGGTCGCCGACCAGATCGCCGCCGGCGCGGATCTGCCCTACGGCAAGTTCCTGGCCTGGAGGGGGATGGTGACCCCGGAGCCGCCCCGCCGCCCGGAGCCCCCGCGGGTCTCCTCATCGGCCGCCGGGCGCAACGAGGACTGGAAGTACGGGTTCGTGGGCTCCCAGGACCGGACCTCGGAGGCGGTGCACCTCCCGCCGTCCCGGATCTCGATGAAGGGCGGGGCGGTCGACGACATGGAGCCGATCGGCCGGGCCGACGCCATCGCCACCATCGCCACCTACACCGTCGACCGGATGGCCTACTCCCCGAGCCCGCCGACCGTCTTCGCGGTGCTCGACTTCGACGGCGGCGGACGGTTCCCGGTCGAGCTGACCGATGTCGATCCCGACCGGGTCGAGATCGGCGACCGGGTGACGATGACCTTCCGGAAGCTGTTCACCGCCGACGGGATCCACGACTATTTCTGGAAGGCGAAGCCCCGGCGGGCCGGCACCGCCGACTAGACGGAACCGCGGGGGCGCCGGCCGATGGCTGGGTCGGGTGATGACCCATCCGGAGCAACATCCACGAGTACGAGAGGAAGAGGAGACGTCTGATGGGATCGCATGGGATCAAGGACCGGGTGGCCATCGTGGGCATGGGCTGCACCCGGTTCGCCGAACACTGGGACAAGAGCCTCGACGACCTCATCGTCGACGCCGCCGGGGACACCTTCGCCTCCGCCGGGATCGGCAAGGACGACGTCGACGCCTACTGGTTCGGTACCGCCCAGTCGGGCATGAGCGGGATCACCCTGGCCCGACCACTGCAGCTGGAGGGCAAACCCATCACCCGGGTGGAGAACTACTGCGCCACCGGCTCCGAGGCGCTGCGGGCGGCCGCCTACGCGGTGGCTTCCGGCGCCTACGACGTGGCCATGGCCGTCGGGGCCGAGAAGGTGAAGGACTCCGGGTACCAGGGTCTCAATTCCTTCCCGATCCCGAACGACGGCACGGCCCGGACGCTGACCGCGGCGGCGATGTTTTCGATGGTGGCCCCGGCGTATGGCAAGAAGTACGGTGTCGGCGAGGACGAGCTCGGCGAGGTCCTGGCCCGGATCTCGTGGAAGAACCACCAGAACGGGGCGCGCAACCCGAGGGCCCAGTTCCGCAAGGAGGTCTCCACCGAGACCATCTGTGCATCGCCGAGAGTCGCCGGCCGGCTCGGGGTCTTCGACTGCGCCGGGGTGGCCGACGGGGCGGCGGCGGCCATCGTGGTCCGGGCCGAGGACGCCCACCGCTACACCGACACCCCGGTCTTCATCAAGGCGCTGTCCTTCGCGGCCGGGAGCGGCTCGGGACTCATCGATCCCGACTACGACTACACCTGGTTCCCGGAGTGCACCCTGGCCGCCGGAGACGCCTACCGGCAGGCCGGGATCACCGACCCGCGTCGGCAGCTGGCCATGGCCGAGGTCCACGACTGCTTTACCCCCACCGAGCTGGTCCTGATGGAAGACCTGGGTTTCTGCGAGCGGGGCACGGCCTGGAAGGAGATCTTGGCCGGGACGTTCGACCGCACTGGCGAGCTACCGGTCAATCCCGACGGAGGCCTCAAGAGCTTCGGCCACCCGGTCGGAGCCTCCGGCCTGCGCATGCACTTCGAAGCCTGGTTGCAGCTCCGGGGCGAGGCCACCCCCGAGCGCCAGATCGAGACCGATCGCAAGCTGGCCCTCGTCCATAACCTGGGCGGCTACCCCGGCGAGATGGTGTCGTTCGTCTCGGTGGTGGGCACCGAGCTCGGGTGACCGTCCGATAGCGGCTGGGTCGAGATGAACGGGCAGGGCGGGCGAGACGGCGACTTGGCGGAGCCTCGCCGGCGGTTCCTAGGATGAGCCGATGCCAGATTCCGCGGTCACGCTCGCCGTCGCCCCGTTGCCCGCCGAGACTCCGAGACGGCGGCAGTCCCGGGTAGGGCTGGCCGGGATGCTGTTGGCATCGAGCCTCGGCCATTTCGTCACGCCGAAGCCGTTCATGAAGATCGTCCCCCGCGCCTTGGGGCAACCTCGCTTCTGGGTTTACGCCTCCGGCCTGGTCGAGGCCACCGCCGGGGCTCTGATGCTGTCCTCCGAGCCCGCCACCCGCCGCCGGGGCGGCATGCTCGCCACCGCCACCCTCATCGGCGTCTATCCGGCCAATATCCAGATGGCGGCGGATGCCGGACGGCCCCGTTCGCTACGGTCGTGGGCCGCGTGGCTGCGACTCCCCTTGCAGGTGCCGTTGGTGGTCACCGCCGCCCGCATCGCCCGGCGCTGACCATGGCCCGAGTTCAGGCTCGGTAGCGGCGTCGACCGTTCAGCTGGCGCAGGAGCCGGCGCCCACCGGAGCGGCGGCCTCGCGCTCGTCGAGGAACGCCCACCAGGCATCGGCGGCCCGCTTGGCCGCCTGGTTGACCACCGCCGGGTCGGCATCGAGACGAGCCAGCGCGTCGATGGCCCAGTCGCCGTGATCGGCGTCGATGGCCGCGTGCACGTCCCAGAAGGCGACACCGGCATCGTCGATCCCGTACCAGCCACGGAGCCCCTCGGCCTTCGACGCGGCGATGGCCGAGGCCTGGGTCTCGTAGGCGGCCAGCGCCGAGAGGGCGGCGACGGGTCCTTCTTCGACCAGATCGGTGTAGGTGGCGACCAACGCGTCGGCTTCCGGACCCGCGTCGGGGGCATCGGTCGCCGAGACCCGGGGCGAGACGGCGGCGGCAAACCGGTCGAACAGGGCGAGGTGGGGCTCGGGGCGCCCGAGCTCGTCGTCCAGATTGCGCTGCACGAGCTTGGCGACCTCGGTCGAGCCATCAGTGCTCAGACGCTGGACCACCGCCGAGAGCACCCCGGGAAGGGCAGCCTCAAACGACCGGTAATTCCGGGCGTAGCTGTCCAGCTCGCCGAGCTGCAGCTCGCCCGCCTCCCACCGCTGGTAGAAGGGGTGGGTCAGGAGCATCCGTTGGTCGAGGGCCGCTTCGATCGCCTCGGCGATCGCCAAGGTTTTCGGTGCATGGGTGTTGTTCGGGGTGATGGGCATGCCGCATAGTACCCAGTCGAGCCGGATCCCGGCGGCATCATGACCTGTCACTGGTCAGAGCGTCGGGCACCTGGGAATTGTCGCGGGTGAACCGTCGGCGGCAGCCGTCACCGGTTGCGGCCCCACCACCGATGCTTGCGGCCGGACGGCGGCTCCGGGAGGGCTTCGTGCTTCGTCGCCGCCACCCGGGATCCTTCGGTGTTCGACCGTTCTCGTCCATCGGCGTCGTGGTCGGCCGAGACCCGGACGGGGTCGGCAACCTCAACGTCTTCGAACTGCGGAGCACGCCCGGTACCGGCCGCCACCGACCCTCGACGAATCGTCACATTCGAGGCCACCACGGTTTGGATCTCCCAAAGAATCGCCCCCTCACCCTCTCGATCGAGCTGGTTGGCCAGAGGGAACGGCCCGGATGCCGCACCCGCGGCGGCCACCGTCGCCGCCGCGCCAGCTGCTTCCCTCCAGCCGCGCCCGACCGATGCCGATGCGTCGTCCAGGGGCACCTTCGACATGCCTTCGATGGCCCGTTGCAGCTGTACCTGCAACGTCGTAGTGGTCACGTCGGACCGGCTGCGCTCGAGGACCCCCCGCAGCGCATCGGTGGCCCGCCGGAGCCCACCGGTGATGGCGTCGGGATAGTCCACCGTCACCAGCACGTCGTAGCAATCGCCCATGGCATCGAGCAGAGCCGAACCGCGGGCCAGGTCGCCATCCCGGATCCGGTCGAGGAGGTGCCGGCGGAGCTCGGAGGCGGCTTCCGCCAACCCGTTGAGCCACGCCGGAATCGCCACTCCCAGCGACCGGTGGTCCGGAAGTTGGGAACCGGCCACCAATGCCTCCGTCAGACGGGCTTCGGCGTATTCCTTCTCGGCGTCGTGCAGAAACCCGGCGGCAGCCAGCCGGGGGAATGGCTCCAGGGCCTGCTGCGCGATGCGAAGCGACGCTTCGGCGGCGGCGGCGTGCCCTCGAACTTGGTCGGGGAGCAGCCGGTGGACCGCCCTGATGGCCAAATTGCACTGCCGGATGGTGTCCCGGCAGGCCCGCAACGAGACCTCCCGGGCCTGGTGGGCGCCGGCCAGCTCTTCTCGTAGCGACGGGCCGACCACCGCCAGTTGCTCCGCCAGTCGAGCGTCGGATGCCGAGGAACGTGAGGAGGAAGTGGGATCGAACGCCGCAGGAAGAGATTCGGTCAACGCGAAACGGCGTGGCCAGCCGGATGTCCGTGCCGGCTGTCCCCGTCCTGCATCCCCGCCATCGCCGGGTACTGGTCCCGGGACCCACCCGGACCCACGGCGGGCCGGAGGTAGTGGAGCTTGCGCTCACTCTCGGCCACCACTGATTGCATGTGGACCAGCATCGCCACGTACGCACCCAGAGCCACGCCGGCGATGACCGTGATCACCCAGGCCGGTCGTGCTCCTGGGATACTCCCGATGGCCAGGGTGATGGTGAACACCAGTGCCAGGACGCTGAGGGTGTCGCGCCGGCGGCGGCGGGCCAACACCCGGGCGTCGGGGCTGGCCAACCGAGTCGCGGTCGAGCGTTCCGGGTAGGGCTGCCGGTAGCTGGGTTCAGGCTCGGGGGCAGGAATGGCGTCACCCAAGAACGCCAGTGCCGGGCGGGGTAGCTCTTTGGCTCCAACCACCGTGAGTACCGGCCTTACCGACCTTTCGGTGGAATTTGCTTGAGCCGGACCACCTTGGCCGGGGACGGCCTGGAGCCGGAAGGCGGGAAAGACGATGGGCGGCTCGCCCCTCGAATGTTCCAACACTCGAAGTTGGCGGTGAAAGTGTGAGATGGAGTTGACTCCCCCTCCAAGTTCGGATCGTCTCCGGAACACCGAGGGACCAAGAATCACCAGCCATGCCACTACGAGGATCACCACAACGATCATGAGCGTCAACTCCTCGACCTACCTTCTTTCCTGAAAAACCCTAACGACAGGCTTTTCCGCAGTGGTGGATGGTCAGAGAATGACGATGCCGACATCGAACACCGAGGTGTCCGCCACGGCCTTCTCCCGTTTGTGTTGGCACCGTTGTACACCGTTCGCCCGCCGCGCTCAAACGGTTTCTGATTAGTCCAGGTGGAGGCAGGTGATGACCCGGTAGCGTCCAGCCGGTGACCGCGGTCTGGAGTCTTATCGCCTTGGCGGGGGTGGCCGCCCTGGCCGATTGGCTGGCCGTCGGGACCGTCAATGACCGGCTGCAGTACGCCGCCAAGCCGGCGGTCCTGGCCCTGCTGGTCGCGGCCGCCGCCCTCATCCCCACGGCCCATTCCGTCTCGGGAGGCCGGCAGGGGTGGTTCGTGGTCGCCCTGTCGTTCTGCCTGGTCGGAGACGTGTTACTGATGCTCCCGCGAAACCTCTTCGTCCCCGGACTCGCGGCGTTTCTGGCCGGCCACGCCATTTTCATCGTCGGGCTGTTCGAGCCGGCCAACTCGCCATCCGCCCGCCCATTCTCGTTCTCACCAACCGGACTGGCGCGGTCGTCCGCCGTCCTGCTGGTGGTCGAGATTCTCCCGGCCTCGATCATCCTCCGATCGATTCTTCGGCACGGGCAGGGCGCGCTGGTCGGACCGGTCTGCCTGTACATGGGGGCCATCCTGACGATGGCGGTGCTGGCCACCAACGTCGCGACCGGCGGCGGCGGTCGGCGCCATTTGCTTCCTGGCCTCCGACACCTTGCTGGCCACCGACCGGTTCGTCCGCCCGATCCGTCAGGGGACGTTGTGGGTGCATGTCACCTATCACGTCGCCCAGGTGCTCCTGGTGGTCTCGCTGATCCGTTAGCGAGCGGGTGGGCGTTCGGTCGGGGACCCGGTCACGCGCCGAGGGTCTGGTCAGACCTCGCCCACGTTGCGCACCGAATCGGTGGTTCCCTCTGGGCCGACTTCGCGGGTCGGCGGCTCCTGGTAGGCGACCAAGGCGACTTTACTCAGGGGGGCCTGGTCGGTCTGCTCGTCCGAGCCCGGGGTCCTGGCTTGATCCTCGTCCGGTGGCTCCGGATCATCGACAAGCACCGCCAGCGCAACGGCGGCAATTCGGTCCGGCGTCCCTGCTGCCTCACCCTCGGGCTCCGGCTCGGGCGGAATGTCAACCGGGCGGGGCCCGCCCGCCGGTTCTGTTCCGGTGGCTCGGCGGCGGGTGCCCGGCGTCGTCGGCCGGGTTCTCGTACGGGCAGGGGGGATCGCCGCCAGGGCGTCATTGCGACGGGCAGCCATCACCTCTTCGAGCGCGATCCATTCGTTGCCGTCGAGCACCTTCAGGCGTCGGGTCATCGAGGCCAGCAGGTCAGCAGCCTCGTCGCGATACCGCTCGGCCACACTTCCCATGGCGAATATCGTCAACGGCGGCAGGTCCGAACCGTGCTCGGTGGTGATGGCCAAGAGCTGGTCGGTGGCCACCTCGGCGTCCTGCATCAGCCCGAGAGCGTCCTGCAGGCGGGCCATCCGTCGGACGAAGCGGTCGGTACTCCCTCCATAGAGTCCGGAGGAGAATTCGAGGGAGTACCTGAGCCGCTTGGCCCGGATGCGCAGGCGATGGAAATCGGCGGCCACCCCGCTCTTCCGGGCTCGCTTCACCCCCTGCAGCACGTTGCGGTGCCGTTGCGCCACCAGATCGGGCACCCCGATGGCCGCCGGCACTCCGATTGCGACCGAGCGCCGGGAGGGTCCCTGCACCACCAGGGAGATGAACCCCTTCAGCAGTCGCTGGTAGCGGGCGGAGTCGAGGGCGGCGAGGAGTCGCCGGCGAGCTTCGACGCGCTGATCGACCAGCAGCTGACGCAGGTGGACGAGTGGATCCTCGGCGGCCTCCGAAGTCGCCCAGGCGATACTCCACTCCCCCATGTTGTCCATGTGCTCGAGTTGGACGTCGAGGTCGCGCACCTCGCCCAACGCCGAGGCCAACCAGCCGAGCTCCTTGCGCAGCCCCTGGACCCGAACCGGCAGGACGGTGGCGAACAGATCGATGGCGGCCCGCAGACGCCGGGTGGCTACCCGCATGTCGTGGAGCTCCTCGATGTCCTCACCGAGCCGGGTCCCGGACTCCCGAGCGAGAAGCACGCCGAGATGGCGCCGAAGGACGGCGTAGGCGAGTTCGCCCATCGAAGATTCGGGAGACACCGCCTGCGATCCGAGATCGGGCGGACCGGGAATGCTGATGCCCAGGGCCAGGAGTCCTGCCTCGAATTTCGAGAGGGTGGCCGGTTGCAGCCCGCAGGCATCGCGAAGGTCGCGTACCACCGGCTCGAGGACGGCGACCCAGCGATGGACGACCTCGACCTCGATCCGCCGGAGATGGGCAGGTCTGGCTCCCGAATCACCGACGATGGTGGTCTCGTCCAGCGCCACCTCGGCCACGTCTTCCCCGTCCACCCGCAGCGCGAACGCCCGCCGACGAGTACGAATCTCGAGTACCTGATGGAGATGCCGGCTGCCGACCACCGCCTGTAGTCGGCGGCCCACCGGGCCCTCGGAGCCAAGGGCCCCGATGCCTTCGGGGGGCAAGGACTCGGTCACTTCGAGCCGGCGACGGAGCCCCCCGGCGTCGGCGGGACGCGAGTCCTTCAGGGTTCCCTCTTCCTTTCGGCCCTTTCGTCGGGTCCGAAGGACCAGCCCGGCCTGTCCGATCCGCCAATCCTCGGTGTCGAGGTAGCGGTCGACCTGGCGGACCGCCGGCTTGGCCAGCGCCGTCAAAGAAGACGATCCGGTGAGCCCCTCGAAAGGAACTCCGGGGAGCGCGGCTATCCACCGTTCGACGGGCCGCAGATCGAGGGCATCGAACTGCCACTCCACCTCGACGTCGTCGCCGGCTGTCGCGGCTTCTTCGAGCGCTCGGTCAGCCATGGTCGAAGGTTACAGCGCCGCACCGAAGTCGTACTGAGGGTAATCCGATCCTCGTCGGACAAATGCCTCTAATTGGCAGTCCACGGCGGTAGTCTCGCAAATGTGGGAAATAGCCGGAGCCTGACCTTCCAATCGAGCCAGTCGAACGACATTGTCAGGGCGGGAGGCGGACTGGTGGTGCGGAGGATCCAGGGGCAATTGGATGTGGTGCTCGTCCACCGCCCGGCGCGAGAGGACTGGACCTTTCCGAAGGGCAAGCTCGAAGAGGGCGAGACGTTGGAGGAATGCGCCTTGCGCGAGGTCCTCGAAGAGACTGGCCTTGTCTGCCGATTGGGCAGCTTCCTCGGGCACACGGAGTACCGCGACCGAAAGGACCGCCAGAAGGTGGTGGCCTACTGGATGATGACCGTGGAGAAGGACGAGGGTTTCGCGGTCAACGAGGAGGTGGACGAGCTGCGCTGGCTCGACGTCCCTGCCGCCCTCACCCTGCTCAGCTATGAACGCGACGGCGAACTTCTGGCTGCCCTGGCCGCATCTGACGTTAC
>DASZNG010000185.1:0-13632 GCA_035551535.1 Acidimicrobiales bacterium
CCGATCGTCGGCATCGCCGCGACCCCTGACGGCAAAGGCTATTGGCTGGTCGCCTCCGACGGTGGCGTGTTTGCCTTTGGCGATGCCGGTTTCTTTGGGTCAATGGGCGGTACTCACTTGAACCAACCGATGGGCGGCATCAGCTCGACTCCCGACGGCAATGGCTACTGGCTGGTTGCCTCCGATGGGGGCATCTTTGCCTTTGGGGATGCTGGCTTCTCTGGTTCGATGGGTGGCACTCATTTGAACCAGCCGATGGTGGCGATCGCCGGGAATCCCGATGGGACGGGATACTGGACGGCCGCCGCCGACGGAGGCGTGTTCTCCTTCGGCGACGCACCCTTCCGTGGATCCGCGACAGGTCTCGGCATGTTGCAAGGTATCGCCGCCAACGGCTGAATGATCAACCCTCGCCCGGCATCTGCGACGTGACCTGAGCGAGGTCGAAGTAGTCGCGCCAGGCGGTGATCACTCCGCCATGGACTTCGAAGACACCCATCACGGGCATCGAGATGGTCTGTTCGGTCCCGACGAAATAATCGACCCGCTCGGTCATCACGATGGCGCCGTCGGCCACCAGGTGAATAATGTCGACGCCGGCCTGGCCACCCATGCTCATGAACTCGGCGAGCGCGGTTTGGATGGCGCTGCGCCCCTCGACCGGCTCCATCGGCATGTTGTGATAGACGGCGTCCTCGCTGAAGAATGACCCCAGCGTGGTGGTATCTCCCTCGGGCCAGGCCGCGATGAAGGCGGCCACGAACTCCTGGACGGTCTCCGCCGGCGTGGACATCCGACCCCCTTGCTCCCGGAGGGCAAATTTAGCCCGGCCGCGCTCGGGCTCAGCTGACGTTACGCAGCGGTCGCTTGCCCGATCGGGAGCCGGCCTTGGTTTTGGCCTTGGCGCCGGCTTTGGGCCTTACCCGGTCGGCGGCTCCCGCCGGTCGGCGATGGAGCACTCGCCAGCGGGCTTCGACGTCTTCGAGAAAGGCGAGCCCGGCATCGAGGTAGCGGAGGACCTCAGCCTGCCCCTGGGGACGGCCGAGCATCCAGCTGTGGCCGCCGGGCACCCACTGCACCTTGGTCCCCGTCAGTTGCTCGAACTCTCTGGCGGTGGCGTGGTTGACGACCCGGTCGAAGACTCCCCAGACCGGCAGGATCGGGACGTCACCACGCTCGGCGACGGCGACCACCTCGGACCGGAGGTCGATGTCCATCAGCATGCTGGCCACCGGCAGGGTCCGGCCGATGGTCCGGAGGTTGCGGCGGGCGTCCGGCAGTACCGAGCGGAGGGTGGAGGTCATCCGACCGACCAGAAGATCGGGACCGTCGATGAGCAGCGAGAACATCAGGTCGCCGAAGGCGGCGGCATCGGGTGCCACTGGGGCCAGGAGGGTGGGGAACACCCCGTGCCGGTCTCGCCACGCCGGGGTGGCGATGCCGTCACGGTAGATGAGCCCAAGGGTGCGTTCGGGGTGGGTGGCGGCGTACTGGATGGCCACCGCCCCACCCATCGAATGCCCGAGGATCACCGCCGGGCCGGCTCCGACATGGTCGGCGATCTCGGTGACCTGCTCCGCCAGTGCTTCCATGGTCACCTGGCCCCAGGGCAGGGAATCACTGCCGCCGAATCCGGGGAGGCTGGGGGTGATGACTCTCCAGCCGAGGGCGTCGGCCAACCGCGAGCTCTCTCGCCAGTACATCCCGCCCCCGGCAAAGTAGCCGTGGATGTTGATCGCCCAGACCGGTGGGCTCCCGACGCCATCCGGCCCGACCGTCCTCTCGTTGTCCGACACCGCGAAGCGGAGATAGCGGCCGTCCACCTTGATGACGCCCGGCACCATCCGAACCTCGGACTTCACCGACCGGCGCACCGCCTTCGGAAAGCTGGTGGCCGGGATGCGCTCCGGGTGCGCCCGGTGCGGGCGTTTCGAAGTCGCGCCGGCGCTCGGCGGAGAGACGGCATTGTCACCCATGGTGACCAGGACTCTAGTCGCCGAAACTCCGTTTTCGAGTGATCAGGTCGTGGTTTGGTCGGCGAGGAATTGGTCCATGCCGGCGAGGATCTGGGTGGCATCGTCCACGATCTGCGCCACCAGAGTGGCCGCGGGGATCAGCGTGCGGATGGCCCCGACCCCCTGCCCGGTCGGGTAGCACTCGCGGTGCGGATCCACGTCGGGAGTTTCCTCGCCCCCACCCAGATGGAAGGTTCCATCGCGGACGGCGCGTCCGAGTTGCTCGGGGAAGGCACGCAGCTCGTCGGGGTGTTGCTCGAAGAAGGCGGTGTAGTCGTTGCGGATGACCCGCATGGTCTTGCCCGAGTAGGCCCGACTGACCACCGTCCCGTCCTCCGCGGTGTTGATCAACGCGTCCTTGTAGCCGGTGACCCCGTGGGCTTCCGGGGTGGCGATGAAACGGGTGCCGATCCACACCCCGTCGGCGCCGAGCGCCAGCGCCGCGGCCAGCCCCCGGCCGTCGAAGATCCCACCGGCCGCCACCACCGGGACCTGGGCACCCACTGCGTCGACGACCTGGGGGACCAACGGGAAGGTGGCCACCGTGCCGGTATGCCCGCCCGCCTCGGTGCCCTGGGCCACCACGATGTCGCAGCCGGCGTCGACGGCCCGGCGGGCGTGGTCGACCTTTCCGCACATGTTGATCACCAACAGTCCGTTTCGATGGCAGAGCTCCACCACGTCACCGGGAACCCCGAGCCCGGCCACCAAGACGGTGGCTCCACCCTCGATGATCTGGTGGACCTGGGCCTCCATGCCGCCGGGCATGGCCGTCAGCAGGTCAACCCCGAACGGCTTGCCGGTCGACTCCCGCACCGCGGTCATCTCCGCCACCATCCGGTCCGGGCCCATGGTGGAGGCACCCAGGCAACCGAACCCGCCGGCCTCGGATACCGCGGCCACCAACGGGGCATAGGCCACGCCGCCCATGCCGGCCAGCATCACCGGTTGTTCGATGCCGAGCATCTCGGTCAGTCGTGTGCGCATCGGTGGCTCCTCGAGGGTGAACGAACGATCGGTTGGCCTCGGCGACCTGCGCCGGCCGCACCGATCGCACCGGGCGGGTGGACGGCGCGGTCAGCTGGCCGGGGCCACCACCGGTTCCGCGGACGTGACTTCCGGACCCGGGGTCGCCCCGGCGCGGCCGGGGGCCTGGTTGAGCACGAAGTCGCGTTGGCGGATCAACCCGAAGGCGGCGGCCGATCCGGCCAGGGCAACGAATGTCGAGATGATCATCAGGTGGTTGAAGGTGGAGGTGAAGCCGACCTGGTAGGCGTGGAGCAGGGTGTTGCCCACGCCGGGTGCAGGAATATTGGCGGCGGCGCCCCGAACCCCCCCTTCGGTGATGGCCTGATGGAGCTGGCCTCCCCCGACGGCGACCACCTGGCGACCGGTGGCGGTTTGCCCCAGGGTTCCGAGCGTCTTCTGCAGGATCTGGCTCTGGTAAACGGCGCCGAGCCCGGCGATGCCGGTGGCGATCCCCACTTGCCGGAAGGTGTTGGCCGAGCCCGAGGCCATCCCGCTGCGCTCATGCGGCACCACCGCCACCGACGCCGACGCCATCACCGGGTTGGCAATGCCGATGCCGAGTCCGGCCACGATGAACCCGGGAAGCAGGACCGTCCAGGTGGAGTCGGCGGCGGTGTGGGACATCAGGAAGCAGCCGATCGCCACCAGCAGCAGACCCACTCCCATCAGATAGCGCGACTGGAACCTGACGGTCAACTTGCCGGCCACCGGCGCGGCGACGAAGGCGAGCACGGTGATGGGGAGGAACCGGAGGCCGGCGGCCAGCGGCCCGTACCCGAGGACGTCCTGAAGATACAGCGTCTGGTACAGGAACATGGCGAAGATCGAGGCGGCGATGGCGAAGGAGGCGATCGACACCCCGACCATGGCCGGCCGCCGGAACAGGCTGAGGTCGAGCATCGGGTCCTGCTGCCGGAGCTCGGCGACCAGAAAGACGACCATCAGCGCGCCCGACCCGGCCAGCAGCGCCAGGATGGTGGTGCTGGTCCATCCTTCGTTGTTGCCCCTGACCAGGGCGAAGACCAACAAGAACAGCGAGGCCGAGAAGGAGACGAAGCCGACCCAGTCCACCCGGCGGCTGTTGGGGTCCCTCGACTCCTCGATGCGGGTGAGGGTGGTAAAAATCGCGACGGCCCCGATGGGCAGGTTGACGAAGAAGATCCACCGCCATCCGATGCCGCTGGTAATGACTCCGCCGATGAGCGGGCCGACGGCCACCGCCCCGCCGATGACCGCGCCGTAGATACCGAAGGCGGTGCCCCGGTCCCTTCCTTGGAAGGCCTGGGCGATCAGCGCCAGCGAGGTGGCGAACATGATGGCGCCGCCGACTCCCTGGGCCCCGCGGGACAGATTGAGCATGAGTGACGACGTCGAGAGCCCGCACAGCAACGACGAAACGGAGAAGATCCCGAGGCCGATGGCAAACACCTCGCGGCGGCCGAACATGTCCCCGACCACGCCGGCGGTGAGCAGGAAGGCGGCCAGTGTCAGGGAGTAGGCGTCGATCACCCACTGCAAATCCGCGAAGCTGGAGTGCAACGACCGCTGGATATCCGGGAGGGCAACATTCACGACGGTGATGTCCAGTAGGAGCATGAAGGTGCCGGTGCAGACGGCAATGAGAGTCCACCACTTTTTGTCCATCAGAAATTTCCTTGTCTCATCGAAGTGTCATCGAGGCTCACGAAGGTGTATCGAGGTTCATCGAGAGGACGCCGTCGGAGGCTCGCACCTCCGTACATCCCAGGCGTCGTGGGCGGCGAGCAACTTCTGCAGGATACGCCCCAACGTTTCGTGGTCATCCCGGTCGAGGTGGTCGCCGAACGCCGAGGTGACTCCGGCCAGGAAGACCGGTGCCGATCGCAGCAGCGTCGTCCTGCCGGTGGGGGTCAGCACCGCGAACACCAGCCGGCGATCAGTGGTGGATGGCTCGCGGGCGACCAGGCCGGTGACCGTCATCCGGTCCACCAGTCTCGAGCAGCCACTCTTGGAGGTGAGCAGCATGTCGGCCAGTCCGGCCATGCGGAGCCGGCCCCCGGGAGCCAGGCTGAGGCGGTAGAGCACCTCATGCTGGGCCAAGGTGATACCCGCGGATGCCCGGAGGTGGCGGTCGAGGGTCTCCTCCAGCAGCGACCGGGCGGAGCAGAGGTTGAGGAAGCCGGCGACGTGGTCCCGCAGCTCGGAAGCCGCAGGATCCTGGTCGAACAGCTGGTAGAAGGGGATGTCGTCGCCGGTGGGACCGTCATCCTCTTTGGGCACGCCCGGGCCGCCGCGGCCCTGCCCCCGGGTTCGAGGGTCGGCACCGGCTCGGGTCGGAGCGGCTGGGCGGCTGGTCACCCGGAAATGTTTACATGGCAACGACCTCGCGGTCAAGGAATCGAGCCCGGACTCGCCCCAGATCGCGTGGCGGCGTCGCCAATCGGCCGAGGGGAATCGCGTAGGCTCCGCGGTGATGACGGGCGCGGTGCTGGCCCGTTCACCCGCAACCAGTTTGGTGTGCGACCGACGAGAGGGCGTACGTGATTCCCGCCGTGTACCACATGAACTTGCTGCAGGCCATCGTGATCGGCTTGCTTCAAGGAGTCAGCGAGCTGTTCCCGATCTCGAGCTTGGGCCACACCGTGCTGGTGCCTTCGTGGATCGGGGGCACCTGGGCCACGCTGGTCCGCCAGGAGGCCTCGGCCGAGAGCCCGTATCTCGCCTTCGTCGTCGGCTTGCACCTGGCTACCGCGGTCGTACTGTTGGGCTTCTACTTCCGGGAGTGGGTGCGCCTCATCGTCGGGTTCTTCCGCTCGCTGACCCGGGGCAAGGTCGTCACCGACCAGGAACGGCTGGCCTGGCTGATCATCGTGGCCACCATCCCGGTGGGGGCGCTCGGGCTCATCTTCGAGCACCAGTTCCGGGTGCTGTTCGCCAAGCCGCTGGCTGCCGCGCTGTTCCTCATGGTCAACGGGGTCATCCTCTTCGCCGGCGAACTCCACCGGCGCCGGCACCAGCCGGAACCGGTGGCCGGCGACTCCCCGATCGCCGATCCCGCCGCGCAACCCCGGTTCCGCGACGACCACATCGTGGTCATTGACGCCGACGCCGAGCGGGCCCTGTCGGGCATCGGTGTCGCCAGCGCGGCGATCATCGGAGCGTCCCAGGCCCTTGCTCTCCTGGCCGGCATCAGCCGGGAAGGCGTGGCCATGGTGGGCGGACTGTTCCGCGGCCTCGACAACCAGAACGCCATGCGATTCTCGTTTCTGTTGTCGACCCCGGTCATCCTGGCCGCCGGCGCCGTCAAGATCCCCGACCTGACCGGCTCGCTCGGCGCCGGCATCCGCCCCGAGATCATCGCCGGGAGTATCGCCGCGGTGTTCAGCTCACTGTTCGCCATCATCTTCCTGGCCCGCTACTTCAAGACCCGCACCTTGCTGCCGTTCGCGGTCTACTCGCTGGTCTTCGGTCTCGCCTCGGCGATCCGCTTCGGGTTCTCCTGACCTACACCGTCCCGTAGGTGGTGTCGCGGTTGCCGGCTGTCGCCCCCGACGACGCCAGCTCGGCCGCCACCGCGGTGATATCGGAAGCCAGCTCGCCGGCCACCGCCGCGTGCCCGGCGTGGACGGTGGCATGGAGGCTGTCCGGCGGGGACTGCCGGTCGAAGTACCAGCCACCCCGGTCGGCCAACCGGTCGCCGAGGGCGAAGGCGTCGATACTGCCCGCGGTACCAGGGTCACCAGGGCCCTCGGCGCCGCCGGCGCCGCCGAATGCGAACACGGTGGCGTCGGGATCACCGCGCACGGCCAGACCCGGAGCCCGGTCGATGGCGTCCCGGATGGTGGCCGCCGCCCCCCAGGTGTCCCCGGCCAACCGCAGATAGCCGTCGTTCCCGAGATAGTGGAGCACCGCCCATCCGGCGGCGATCGGGCCGGCGGGTCGGGTGCCGGCCATCGACGGGGACCCGTAGAGACCGCCCAGCCAGTTGCTGGTGATGAACGGTTGGAGACGGGCCAACTCTCGGGTGCGGTACACGACCACGGAGACGCCCTTCGACCCGTAGCCGTACTTGTGGAGGTCTGCGGAGATGGAGGTGACGCCGGGCACCGACAGGTCCCACCGTCGAGTCGCGTGGCCGAGCTGCCCGAGGAACGGCAGGATGAATCCGCCCAGGCAGGCGTCCACATGACAGAGGATGCCGCGTTCGGCGGCCAGTCCCGCCAGCTCGGGAATCGGGTCGACGACCCCCTGGGGATAGGAGGGCGCTGATCCGACCACCAACACGGTGTCGTCGTCGATGGCGTCGGCCATGGCGTCGGGATCGGCCCGGTAGTCGGCTCCCACCGGTATCCGCCGGGACTCGACGTCGAAGTAGTGGCCGGCCTTTTCGAAGGCGGCGTGGGCGCTGGTGGCCAGCACCATGTTCGGGCGTTCGACGGGGCGTTCACGACCCCGGCCCCAGTCCCGGGCGGTCTTGGTCGCCAGCAACAGGGATTCGGTCCCGCCCGAGGTCAGGTAGCCCCGCACCTCTGCCGCCTCCGGGCCTTCACCCGGGCCGCCCACCCGGTCGGCCCCGAGCAGGCCGGCGGTGATGGTGACGATGTCGTGCTGCATCCAACCCAGGCTCGGGAAGACCATGGTGTTGAGGGCGTTCTCGGCCGAGTACAGATTCGACGCCTGCTGTAACAGGTCGTGCACGGCGTCGCCGGCCGAGTAGACCAGGCTGAACACCCGGCCCCCCTTCCAGTCCCGATCGTCGGCCCGGAGCTCGCCCATCCGGGCCAGAACCGCATCGGCGTCGGCGCCGTGGGCCGGAAGCCGGTTGTCGGGGAAACCGTCGGCCATGACCGCGGATCAGGTGATGTCGCGCTGGGTGAGGATGTAGGACCCGAGGGCGGCGAAGATCAGCCCGTAGGCGACGATCAGCAGCGACCCCTGCCACCAGTTGAACAACAGGGACGAGACCCCGCTCCGCGACCGATTGATGTTGGCGGCGGCTTCGGCGGCGCCGGTCGGGACCCACCGGGCCGCGCCGTGGACCAGGCTGACCAGGATCCCCTCCAGGATGATGAACCACCCGAGGGTCACCACGATGGCGGCCACCTGGTTGGTGAGGACCGATCCGATGCCGACCCCGAGCATCCCGAAGAGGATGAAGACGAGCACCATCCCCGGCAACACAGCCGGGACCTGGTTGAGCAGGGAGGAGTACGAACCTCCCACCCCGACCAGGGTGAGGCCGCCGCCGATCATGCTGGTGAGGAACATGATGATGGCCAGGCCGGCCCCGGCGATGGCGGCCATCAGCAGTTTTCCGCCCACCATGACCGGGCGCACCGGGGTGATGAGGAAGGCGGTGGTGACCGTCTTGTGACGGAACTCGGTGGTGACGATGAGGACGCCGAGCAACAGGGCCAACAGGTAGCCGGCGAAGCCCGAGCCCACCAGGTTCCGCAGCTGCTGGACGGTGTGGGGATAGTTGGGCCCAAAGACGACGGTCGGACCATTGCCATTGTCGCCCCCGCCGAACGGACCCCCGCCGCTGGAACCGTGGTTCAGGAAGATGACCAGAATCAACAGGCCGTTGATGACCATGGCGATGCCACCGAGCACCCACGGCACAGCGGTGGTGCGGAGCTTGAGCCACTCGGCCCGGATGATCTTGATCATGCTCCTCCTCCCGGCATCGGGGTGAGCCCGGGAGTCGGGGGCGCCTGCCCGGCCGCGGCTCCGTCTCCCTCGCCTGTGCCGGGGAGGCCGGCGGCGAATCCCTGGGTCAGTTGGAGGAACACGTCTTCCAGACTCCCTCGTTCGTGGACCAGCTCGTAGACCACGATCTGGTTCTGGGCCAGCACCGGGCCGAGCCACTCCGGGGTGGCGCCGTCGATGGCCACGGTGTCCGGGCTCAGAGGTCGGAAGCCGACCGGGATGGTCTGCAGGACGGCGGTCAGCCGGTCGATCTCCGGGGATCGCACCCGCATGCCGCTGGAGGTGCCGGCCCGGCTGGCCAGCTCGGCCAGCGTGGTCTGGAGGACCAGGCGGCCCTCGGAGACGATGACCACGTCGTCGACGGTCTCTTCCATCTCCGAGAGCAGGTGGGAGGAGACCAGAACCGATCGGCCGACCGACGCCTGATACCGGATGAAGGTCCGGAGCCACTGGATGCCCTGGGGGTCGAGACCGTTGGCCGGCTCATCGAGGATGAGGATCTCGGGATCGCCGAGCAGGGCGGTGGCCAGCTGCAGACGCTGGCGCATGCCGAGAGAGAACTTGCCCACCCGGCGGCGGGCGACATCGGCCAGCCCGACCAGCTCCAGGGTGGCGTCGACCCGGGACAGGGGGATGCCGGACCCGATGGCCACCATCTTGAGGTGGTCTTCCGCCCGGCGGGTGGGATGGAAGCTGGTGGCTTCGAGGACGGCCCCGACGTGATGGTCGGGCTTGTCCAGCTCCTGGTAGCGCCGTCCTCCGAAGGTGGCGGTGCCACTGGTGATCTTCACCAACCCGAGCAGCATCCGCAACGTGGTGGTCTTGCCCGAGCCGTTGGGTCCCAGGAACCCGGTCACCCGGCCGGTCTCCACCGAGAAGCTGAGGTCCTCGACGGCGTGGACGTTGCCGAAGTGCTTGGTCAGGCTCCGGACTTCGATGGCCGAGGGCATTCCGAGACGATACCGTGGCCGCGCCGGTGGTTTTGACCGCCTCGACGGGTCCGCCAGTCAGAGGTTCGTCGAGTTGTAACGGCGGAGGGCGAGGTATCCGAAGACCAGCCCGATGCCCACCGTCCACAGCAGCGACTGGATGACCAGCGCGCTGGTCGACTGCCCGGCGAAGAGTTGATGCCGCTGCGCGGCGGTGACGTTGCCGAGGGTCAGGTCGCGCACCGCATTGATCACCGTGGTGACCGGTTGGTGGTTGGCGAAGGCGCGCAGCCAGCTCGGCATGGTGGAGGTCGGGACGAAGGCGCTGGAAGCGAAGGTGAGCGGGAAGATCACCGGGAAGGTGGCGGCGTTGACCGCCTGGGAGCTGCTGGCGTAGAGCCCGACGAGGGCGAAGAGGAACGAGGTGGCCAGCACGAAGGCGAGCAGCACCGCGAAGCCCACCACCAACCCGGGCACACTGTGGGGCCGGAAGCCCACCGCCAGACCGACGATGACGATGATCACCAATCCGGTGGCGTTGCTGATGGTGTCGGTCAGCACCCGGCCGATGAGCACCGCGCTGCGGGCCATGGGCAGGGACCGCAGCCGATCCAGGAACCCGTTGCCGCGGTCGTCGGCCAGGGCGAACCCGCTGTTGCTCGAGGTGAAGATGGCGGTCTGCACCGCGATCCCCGGGATCAGGTAGTTCACGTAGTTGATGGAGCCGAGCCCCCGGATGGCACCTCCGAACACGAACCGGAACAGCAGGGTGAACAAGATGGGCGACACCAGGGTGAACACCACCTGGTCCGGCGCCCGCAGGATCCGGCGGACGTTGCGCCCGGCCATGGCGAAGGTGTCGCCGATCCCCAGCTCCGCCCGGGTGCCGCGCTGGATGGTCAACGCACTCATGGTGCCCCCCGGCCGGCGCGGTCCCGGTCGTAGGCCGCCGACCCGTTCTCCTGCTCGTTCCCGACGCCGGGCTCCTGGCCGGTGAGCGACAGGAACACCTCGTCGAGGCTCGGTTGGCGCAGCTGGAGCGAGCTGACGTCGAGGCCGGCGCCTTCCAAGCGGCGCACCAGCTCGGAGGTGGTGGCCAGCCCGGTGGTGGTGGCCAACCGGACGGTGAGCCCGTCGACCACCGGGTCGCCGTCGCCGACGCCCTCGAGGGCGGACCGCGCCCGGGCGGCGGTTTCGATGTCCGGCAGGACCACCTCGACCGTGGTCCCACCCAGCCGGCTCTTGAGCTCGTCGGCGGTTCCCTCGGCGATGACCCGGCCGTGGTCGATCACGCAGATGGTGTTGGCCAGCCGGTCGGCCTCCTCGAGGTACTGGGTGGTCAGCAGCAGGGTGGTGCCGTCGGCCACCAGCCCCTCGATCACCGCCCACAGGTCGATCCGGCTGCGGGGGTCGAGTCCGGTGGTGGGCTCGTCGAGGAACAGAACCGGTGGGCGGGCGACGAGGGCGGCGGCCAGGTCGAGCCGGCGGCGCATGCCGCCCGAATAGGTCTTGAGCAACCGGTTGCCGGAGTCGGCCAGGTCGAACTGCTCGAGCAGCTCGACGGCCCGCCGCCGCCGCTCGGCCCGCGGCAGGTGGTTGAGCCGTCCCACCAGGACCAGGTTCTCCATCCCGGTGAGCCCCTCGTCGACCGCCGCGAACTGGCCGGCCAGACCCATGTGCTTCCTGGCCTCCCCGGGGTTGGCCAGCACGTCGATGCCGGCCACCGAGGCCCGGCCGGAGTCCGGCCGGAGCAGTGTGGTGAGCACGTGCACCGCGGTGGTCTTGCCCGCCCCGTTGGGTCCGAGCAACCCGAGCACCGTCCCGGTCGGGATCTCGAAGCTCACCCCGTCGAGAGCCCGGACGTCACCCTTGAACGTCTTGACCAGCGAGTCGACGACGACGGCGGCATCCGGCCGCGTCCCGGTCGCCGCGCCTGACCCCTCGGCTTGGATCCCCCCGGCCTGTTCCACCGTCCATCCTCTCGTCGATCGCAGAGCCTCGCAGGCTACCGCACCGTCGCTCCGATCCCGCACCCGGGCACACCCACAGTCCACCGGTCAGCGAGCGCCGCGACTACCGTGCGTTGATGGTCGCGCTCCCCGAATCCGCCCGCTCGGTGCTCGAGTCGGCGGCGCTCGGCCACCTGGTCACCCTGGAGCCCGACGGTCGACCCCAGGTGTCGTTGGTCTGGGTCGGACTCGATGGCGACGAGGTGGTGGCCGCCCATCTCCCCGAGCACCGCAAGATCCGCAACATGCGGAGGGACCCGCGGGTGGCGTTGTCCATCGAAGCCGGCACCCGCAACCGCATGGGCCTCGATGAGTACATAGTCATTCACGGCCGGGCCCGGATCACCGAGGGGGGCGCCCCGGGGCTCCTGCGGGACCTGGCCCGCGTCTACCTGGGACCGGACGTCAAGTTCCCGCCCATGGACGATCCGCCGCCCGGCTTCATCACCCATATCACCGTGGAGCGGATCGGAGGCGTGGGCCCCTGGGCCATCTGAATCCCGATCGAATCAGGCGGTGGCGTAGATGTGGGCGGGCAGCAGCAACTCGACCGCCACCACCAATTCGTCGTGGACCCGTCCCATGTTGCTCCAGCCGTTGACCCAGCCGACCAGGGCGGAGTACCAGACGTGTCCGATCATCCGGGCCCGGTCGCCCAGGTCGGGCGGGTGGGGCTCACCGATGGCCCGGGTGATGATGCCCTCCATCAGGACCGACACCTGCTGCTGGCACTCGACGGCGGCCGGGTCGGGGGAGCCGAGGGCGGTGAACACGGCCCCGACCAGCTGAGGCTGGCGGCCCATGGCCCTCAAGGCCCGGTCGAGGACGTCGATGACCCGGATGGCGACGGAATCGCCCTGGGCAGGAAGCTGGGCCAACCTGGCGTCCAGTTGCTCCACCCAGTGGACCAGGGTGGCGGCCAGCAGGTGGTCCTTGCTGGTGAAATAGCGGTAGACGGTGCCCATGGCCACGTCGGCCCGGGCGGCGACGTCCCGCATCTGCACCGCGTCGTAACCCCCGTCGAGGCCGAGTGCCATGGCGGCGTCGATGACCCGCTGGCGCCGCGCCTGTTGGGTGCGGGTCAGGGTGCGGGGCACCGGTCGGATCGCCATCGAATAACCCTAGTCGGACGGCCTTTGTCGGCCGATATCTGACGATCCGTCACTTCCGGGCGGTCCTCAGTACCATTGGGGGGTCATGGCCCTTCCCGACGATCCGGAGCTCATCGCCACCACCGACGGCCGGGTCCCCGGGCGGCGGGGGATGGCCACCCGCCAGCGGCTGCTGGAATGCACGGCCGAGCTGCTGGTCGCCACCCCCTGGAGGTCGATCAAGGTCATCGACATCGCCCGGCAGGCCGGGACGTCTCCCGCCGCCTTCTACCAGTACTTCGAGAACGTGGAGGCCGCTATCACCGTCTTGGCCGAGGAGCTGGTGGAGGGGGTCGGGGTGCTGGCCGGCCTGGTCGACGGCGATTGGTCGGAGGGAGCCAGCTGGAGCACGGCGGTGGCGGTGGTCGAGGGGTTCATGGACTACTGGGAGACCAACCGGGCGGTGTTCCGGGTGGTGGAGCTCACCACCGTGGAGGGTGACCTCCGGTTCCAGGGGCTCCGGGTCCGGGCCCTCAATGCGGTCACTGTCACCCTGGCCCGGGTCATCGCCACCGCCGGGGACGGGCCAGGATCCCCGAGTGGCGCCGATCCGATGGCGACCGCCGGCACCCTGATCGCCATGCTGGCCCAGGTATCGAGCCACCGCTACGGGTTCGAGTTCTGGGGCATCCGCACCGCCTCCTTGGTCGACAGTCAGGCCCGGCTGCTCCACTGGGCGGTCACCGGAAGGCCGGCCCCAGAGGGAGCCTCGGTCCCGGGATCCGAGATCCCGCTACCGAGGACCGGCCCGGTGGTGGGCGGCGGGGCGGCGGCGGCCCGCTCGGCCCAGGTGAAGAAGGCGACGTCGAAA
>DASZNG010000186.1:0-10866 GCA_035551535.1 Acidimicrobiales bacterium
CGGTGAAGCTGAAACTGGACCTGCACGACATCTACAACCGGGGTGAAGACATCGATCGGGCGCTCCGGTCGATCATCGATGAAGCCGTCGAGAAGAAGGTGCGGCTGGTCGAGATCATCCCGGGAAAGGGAAGCGGTCAACTGAAGAAGCGGGTACTACGGTTTCTCGACCAGAAGGAGATCAAGGCGATCTACGACCGGGTCGAGAAGGACTCGCACAACTTCGGCAGGGTCTTCGTCCATTTCCGATGGAAATGACACGCCGCGGCGCCCGGCCGGTCAAGCCGCCGCGAGCTTCGACACCGCCTCGAGCGCGCGGTCGGCGTGGACGTTCATCCGGACTTCGCTTTGGATGATGGCGGCGATCCTCATGTCTCGTCCGATCACGAACGTCGCCCGTTTGGTGGGGGTGAGGACGGTGATGCGCCGCCTGACCCCGTATTGGCTGGCAACCGCGCCGTCCGCGTCGGACAGGAGGGGAAAGTCGAACGAATGCTTGTCCGAGAACCGCTTCTGCTTCTCCACCTGGTCGGCGCTGATGCCGATCCGCTGGGCGCCCGCGGCTTCGAACTCCGCCTTCATGTCCCGGAAGTGGCAACTCTCCGCCGTACAACCGGGCGTCATGGCGGCTGGATAGAAGAACAGGACAACCGGGCCGTCCTGGACCAGGGTGCTGAGTCGGCGGAGGGTCCCGTTCTCGTCGGGGAGTTCGAAGTCGGGTGCGGCATCGCCTACTTGCATAGTACTGAGGCTAATGGCTCACCGGGAGAGGCGCCCGTCGGAATGCCGCCGACGCCTCAGGCCGGGACGTTCCGCTGGAACACCGCGGCACTGATCTTGAGGAACTTGCGGACCACCGCGATCTCGTCGGCCGCGAACTCGGCCAGCGCGACCCGGGCATCCTCGATCATCGGGAGGTGGTAGGCCAACACCTTCCGCTGCGCGGCCGGGACCATCTCCACCAGTACCCGGCGCCGGTCGTCATCGTCCCTCCGGCGGCGCACGTATCCGGCCGCCTCCAAGCGGTCGATGACGAAGGTCATGGTGCCCGAGGAGATCCGAGCCGCCTGGGCCAGGGCGCCGGCGGTCATCGGCTGATGTTGATCGAGGATATCGATGCAGCGGAAGTCGGTACGATTGAGCCCGAGCTTGCCGGCCACTGCATCGTCGAAGATGTCGACGGCCATCTGGTAGGCCCGCATCGCCTCGGCCAGTTCGGGGTGCCCAGCGCCCGGCGCGGGGGGCGGCGAGCCGCCGGTTTGATGCTCGGTCTCCGACTCGGCCAGCTTGGTTGACACGCAAATACTCTAATATCTAAGATATCTAAAAGTAAAGGGATTCGGCGGCGGCGCCGCCATCACCCGGGCAACCCATACCAACCCTGTTCGTGCCTTCGAAGACGGGATCGCTGCCGATGACACATGCAATCGAAGTTGCCGACCTGAAGAAGACGTTCTCCGGAAAGTTGGAAGTCCGGGCCCTCGACGGGGTGAGCTTCAACGTCGAGCCCGGAACCGTGTTCGGCCTCCTGGGTCCCAACGGATCGGGCAAGACGACGGCGGTGCGGATCTTGACCACCATTCTCCGGGCGGACAGTGGCTCCGCCCGGGTCCTCGGCCACGACGTGGGCCAGCAGGCCGAGATGGTCCGCAGTTTGATCGGTCTGGCCGGGCAGTATGCCGCGGTCGACGAGAACCTCACCGGACGGGAGAACCTGGTCATGGTGGGCCGGCTCAATCACCTTCCGAAGTTGTTCGTATCGGGACGGGCCAAGGAGCTGCTCGAACAATTCAACCTGGCCGACGCCGGCGACCGGACCCTCAAGACCTATTCCGGCGGCATGCGCCGTCGCCTCGACCTGGCTGCCGCCTTGGTGGCCCGACCGACCGTGCTGTTCCTCGACGAGCCCACCACCGGCCTCGACCCGCAGAGCCGGAACGATCTGTGGGAGGTCATCGAGAGCCTGGTAGGTGAGGGGACCACCGTGCTGCTCACCACCCAGTACCTCGAAGAAGCCGATCGTCTGGCCGACACCGTCTCGGTGCTGGACCACGGGCGGGTCATCGCCGAGGGTACCCCGAGCCGGCTCAAGGCCGAGTTGGGCGCCACCGTCCTCGAGGTCGGACTCTCCGATCACGACGACGCCGGACGAGCGGCGTCGGTGCTGGCGGGCATCGGCCCCCACACGCCGAATGTCAACGGCCGGGTGGTGGACGTGACCGTGGACAACGGACCGGTGGATGCCATGACCGCCCTTCGATCCCTCGACCAGGCCGGCATCACGCCGACCACCTTCACCCTCCGGGAGCCGAGCCTCGACGACGTGTTCCTGGCCCTCACCGGACACCGGACCGAACCCGAAGAGACCCCGGACGGATCGGATCCAACCGGATCGGGCGGCGACCCGGCTCGCGGCGCTGATACCCAAACGACACCCATCCCGGTAGGAGGCAACTGATGACCACCACCACCATTTCCGTTCCCACCGTCTCCGGCGCACCGTTGGCCTCCGGCGTCAGGGACCGCCTCCGGTGGGCGATCTCCGACACCCTGGTCATCACCAAGCGGAACCTGATCGCCACCACCCGGATCCCGGAGGCGTTGTTCTTCTCCACCGTACAGCCGATCATGTTCGTCCTGCTCTTCCGCTATGTCTTCGGGGGGGCGATCAATCCGGGTCATGGGATCAGCTACGTCAACTTCCTGATGCCGGGGATCTTCGTGCAGACGGTGGCGTTCGGTGCCGTCCAGACCAGCATCGGCCTGGCCGAGGACCTCCAGAAGGGACTCATCGAACGGTTCCGGGCCCTGCCGATGGCCCGTTCCGCCGTGCTGGTCGGCCGGACGGTCGCCGACCTGGTCCGCAACGTGGGGGTGGTCATCGTGATGACCGGTGTGGGGCTGCTGGTCGGATTCCGCCCGACCACCGGGGTCCTTCCTTATTTGGCCGCCGTCGGGATCATCCTGCTGTTCGCCTACTCCCTGTCGTGGGGGTTCGCCCTGGTCGGACTGTCGGCGTCCAACAGTGAGACGGCCCAGGTGATGTCGTTCCCGCTTCTGTTCCCGTTGGTGTTCGCCTCATCGGCGTTCGTCCCTCTGTCTGCCATGCCGGGCTGGCTGCGCGGATTCGCCACCTACCAGCCGGTGAGCCTGATGGTGTCGTCGTGCCGGGCCCTGATGATCGGGGGTCCGACGTCCCACTGGGTGATCCAGGCATTGCTGTGGACGGCGGGCATCCTCATCGTGCTGCCGCCGCTCGCCGTCTGGCGCTACCGCACCCGCACGGATCGAACCGCCTGACGACCGAGCCGGGCGCAGACCCGGCCCCGGCATGGCGCTACGCGGCCGGGAGTGGGCAGAATGGGTTCATGGCCCCCTCCCCCTCGTCATCAGCCACCCCCGACAGCTTCGGCGCCCGGGCCGACCTCACCGTCGGCGACCGGACCTACGAGATCTTCCGGATCAATGCCCTGGCCGACCGGTACGACGTCACCCGACTCCCCTATTCGATCAAGGTCGTCCTCGAGAACCTGCTCCGTCACGAGGACGGCATCGCCGTCAGTGCCCAGGACATCGAGGCGGTGGCCGACTGGGGCCGTAACCCCGAGCGGCACGGTCTGGGCGGGAGCGATGCCGCCGAGATCGCCCTCACCCCCGAGCGGGTCCTCATGCAGGATTTCACCGGCGTGCCCGGCGTCGTCGATCTGGCCGCCATGCGCGATGCCCTGGCCGAAATGGGCGGCGACCCGGCCAGGGTCAATCCCCTGGTCCCGGTCGAGTTGGTCATCGACCACTCGGTGATCGCCGAGGTCTCCGGAACCCCGGACTCCTTCGACCGGAACGTCGACATCGAGTACCAGCGCAACATCGAGCGGTACCAACTGCTCCGCTGGGCCCAACAGGCCTTCGACGGGTTCCGGGTGGTGCCGCCCGGGGCCGGCATCTGCCACCAGGTGAACCTCGAGTACCTGTCACGGGTGGTGTTCGGGACCGAGGACGGCCGGGCCTACTGCGACACCCTGGTCGGGACCGACTCCCACACCACCATGGTCAACGGGCTGGGTGTGCTGGGCTGGGGGGTCGGCGGCATCGAAGCCGAAGCGGCCATGCTCGGCCAACCCCTCTCCATGCTCCTCCCTCCGGTGGTCGGGTTCCGCCTGACCGGGAGCCAGCCGGCCGGGACCACCGCCACCGACCTGGTGCTCACCATCACCCAACTCCTCCGCCAACGCGGCGTGGTCGGCAAGTTCGTCGAGTTCTACGGACCCGGGCTGGCGGCGGTGGCCCTGGCCAACCGGGCCACCATCGGCAACATGTCGCCCGAGTACGGCGCCACCTGCGCCATCTTCCCGATCGACGACGTGACCCTCGACTACCTGCGGTTCACCGGCCGGGACGACCACCACGTCGCCCTGGTCGAGGCCTACGCCAAGGAGCAGGGGATGTTCCATATGGCCGACGGCGTCGAGCCCGTCTTCTCCGAGACCATCGAGTTGGACCTGTCGACGGTGGTGCCGAGCATCGCCGGGCCATCGCGTCCCCAGGACCTGGTCCCGCTGTCCGGGGCCAAGGACGCCTTCACCACCGCCCTCGGAGGCCCCAAGAAGTCGGCGCCGGCCACCCTGGCCGACGGGTCGACGGTGGACATCGAGGACGGCCACGTGGTCATCGCCGCCATCACCAGCTGCACCAACACCTCGAACCCGCAGGTGATGGTGGCGGCCGGGATGCTGGCCAAGAAGGCCATCGAGCTCGGGCTGCGACCCAAGCCCTGGGTGAAGACCTCCCTCGCCCCCGGCTCCCGGGTGGTCATGGACTACTTCGACCGGGCCGGGCTCACCGAGCCTCTCGCCCGGGCCGGCTTCGATCTGGTCGGCTTCGGCTGCACCACCTGCATCGGCAACTCCGGGCCTCTGCTCACCGGGGTATCCGACGCGGTGACGGGGGCGGACCTCTCGGCGGTGTCGGTGCTGTCGGGGAACCGGAACTTCGAAGGGCGGATCCACCCCGAGGTGCGGATGAACTACCTGGCCTCGCCGCCGCTGGTGGTGGCCTACGCCCTGGCCGGCACCATGGACATCGACCTCATGAACGACTCGCTGGGGACCGACACCGACGGCAACCAGGTGCACCTGGCCGACCTGTGGCCGTCGCCCGAGGAGGTCACCGAGGCCATCCGTACCTCATTGACCTCGGAGATGTTCCGCGACCGGTACCGCTCGATCTTCGACGGCGAGGAGCGCTGGCAGACCACGGAGACGGCCACTGGCAACACCTTCCGGTGGAATGGCGACTCCACCTACGTGCTGCGGCCGCCGTTCCTCGAGCACCTGACCGCCCAGCCCACCCCGGTCACCGATATCGACGGCGCCCGGGTGCTGGCCGTCCTCGGCGACAGCGTGACCACCGACCACATCTCCCCGGCCGGCAGCATCGGCCCGTCGACGCCGGCCGGCCGCTACCTCACCGACCACGGGGTGGAGCGCAAGGACTTCAACTCCTACGGGTCCCGCCGCGGCAACCACGAGGTCATGATGCGGGGCACCTTCGCCAATGTGCGTCTGCGCAACCAACTGGCCCCCGGCACCGAGGGAGGCATCACCCTCCATCTCCCCGACGGTGAGCAGACCACCATCTTCGACGCGTCGGTCGCCTACGCCAACGAGGGGGTCCCGCTGGTGGTCCTGGCCGGCAAGGAGTACGGATCCGGATCGTCCCGCGACTGGGCGGCCAAGGGTACCGCCCTGCTGGGCGTCCGGGCGGTGATCGCCGCCAGCTACGAGCGCATCCACCGCTCCAATCTGATCGGTATGGGGGTGTTGCCCCTCCAGTTCGCCGACGGACAGAACGCCGCGACCCTCGGGCTCACCGGTCACGAGGTATTCGCCGTCTCCGGCATCGGGTCGCTCAACCAGGGCGACGTCCCCAAAGAGGTGGCGGTGCGGGCCACCGAGGGCGACCGGGTGGTCGAGTTCGCCGCCCGGCTGCGGATCGACACGCCCATGGAGGCCGAGTACTACCGGAACGGGGGGATCCTCCCCTACATGCTCCGCCAGATGGCCGGCTGACACTCCTCCTATCCTGGCCGGTGGCCCACGCGGACTATGACGGGATCATGGCCCAGGTCTATGACCGGGGCCGTACCTTGCCCGATGCCTCCGTCCGGGCCTGGGTGGTGGCCGCCGCCCGCCATCTGCCCGCCGGGCCCGGCCCAGTGCTGGACCTCGGTGCCGGAACCGGGCGGTTCTCGGTTCCCCTGGCCGAGGGACTGGAGACCACCGTCATCGGGCTCGAGCCGGCCGGAGGCATGCGGGCCGAGGCGGTCGCCAAGCCGGCCGCCGCGAGGGTGGCGCTGGTAGCCGGGAGCGCCGAAGCCCTTCCGTTCGCCGCCCGGACCCTCCGGGGGGTGTGGGCGTCCCAGGTGATCCACCACCTGCCCGACCTCGACGCCTGCGCCCGGGAGCTCCGGCGGGTCCTCGTCGTCGGCGGCCGTCTGCTCGTTCGTGGGCTTTATGACGACGTCCCCACTCGATGGGTGCTCAGTCGATACTTTCCCGAAGCCATCGCCATCGTCGAGGACCGCTTTCCCTCGGTCGCGGCGATCCGGCACGGGATTACCTCTGCGGGGTTCGAGGAGCTGGCTCACGATCGGATCGATCAGGTCGTCGCGGAAACGCCCGAGGCCTTCTATCGGCGCACCGCGCTGCGGGCCGACAGCGCGCTCGCCCTCTTGCCTGACCCGGAGTTCGAAGCGGGACTCTCCCGGCTGCGCACCGAAATCGAACGGGGATCGCTGCGCGGCCCGGTTTCGGAGACATTGGACCTCCTGGTCTTCGAGTGAGCCCGCTCTAGAACACCAACCCGGCGATGACCACGAAGTGGAGGGCTACAGCTAGGCCGGGGTTTCGCCCAGAGCCTCCATCCACTCCCGGACGTGCCATTCGCGCACGACTCCCTCGGTCACGAAGGGATCGCCCTCCGCGAACTCGCGGGCACTCTCGGCCGTGGTGAATACGGCCATGGCGCCGGCACCATCGGTGAACGGGCCGATCAGCAGTAGATCGCCCCGCTGGTGGAACCCAGCCCACCGCTGGCGGTGGGCGGGAAAATGGAGAGGTGCTTTCTCCGCCACGTCGTCGCCCGATTCGTAATACAGCACGTACCGCAATGCTCGCTCCTTGGTGGTGGAGGCACAGGGTATCCCGGCGGATCCGGCTGCCTCCGAGCGACCCGAGCGCGGGCCGAGCGACCCGAGCGCGCGCCGAGCGCGCCTCAGGTGGCCAGCGGCAACACGAACCCGGCGATGACGATGAAGTGGACGACCGCACCCAGGATGGTGAAGGCGTGGAAGACCTCGTGGTAGCCGAACACCCCCGGCACCGGATTGGGCCGCTTGAGGGCGTAGACCACCGCCCCGGCCATGTAGGCGAAGCCTCCGACGAACAGGAGGACGAACCCGACCACGCCCAGCGCGTGGAACAGCTGCGGGAGCACGGCCAGCGCCGACCACCCCACCACCACGTACGGCACCGCAATCACCGGCTTGGGGGCGTCGAGCCAGGTCTGGCGGATGGTGATGCCGGCGGCCGCACCGCCCCAGACGATGGCGAGGACGGTGGTGCGGGCCCAGCCGCCGAGGGCGATGCCGGCCACCGCCGTGTAGGAGCCGGCGATGGCGATGAAGATGGTCGAATGGTCGGCCCGGCGCATCCGGCGCCGGCCCACCGGTCCCCACGTGTGCCGGTGGAACAGGGCACTGACCCCGAACATCATCGACACCGAGAGTGCGTAGATGGCGGTCACCGCCCTCGATCCCGAGGTGGGGGCCGCCCACACCAGACCAGCTCCCGACGCCAGCGACACGAAGAAGGCCACCTCGTGCAGCACCCCCCGGAGCCGGGGCTTGGTCGCCTCGGCCGGCCCGACGACGGTGGTCGCCTCGGCCGGCCCGGCGGCGGCGGCCTCGCCGGGTCGGCGTCGGGCGCCCAGGATGGGAGTCGCCGGGCCCGGCCGCCCCCCCGGGCCGGGATCGCCGGTCATGATGCGTCCGCCAGGTCCACGAACCGCTGCAAGATCCGGCGTCCGGTGGTCTCGACCAAGGACAGGCCGGATGCATCCAGGACGACGCCATCGGGCAGGAAGCCGCGCCATTCTTCGGCCAGGGCGGCATCCACCTCGACGTGGAACTGGAGGCCGTAGGCCCGGGGACCGACCCGGAAACCCTGATGGGGATAGGCCCGGGTGGCGGCCAGGTGCTCCGACTCCGGGGGCAGCGCGAAGGTGTCGCCGTGCCAGTGGACGCAGGGGATGTCGGTGCCGGCCAGCCCGCCGTACTCCGGGCCCAGCACCCGGTCCCGGCGACCGGCGGCGGTGAGGGTCACGGTGCCCACCCCGATCTCGGGGGCGTCACCGGTGGTGACCTCGGACCCGAGGGCGGCGGCCAGCTGCTGGGCCCCGAGGCAGACCCCGAGCACCGGCCGGCCGGCACCGGTGGCCGCCGCCAGCAGGCGGCGCTCGGCGGCCAGCCAGGGAAACCGGTCGGTGTCGTGCACGCTCATCGGCCCGCCCAGGACCACCAGCCCGGCCAGCTGGTCGGCATCCGGGAGGCGATCACCGAGATCCATCCGGACCAGGGTGTAGTGGTGCCCGGCGGCGGCCAACACCTGCCCGATCAGTCCGGGCCCTTCGTGGGCGACGTGTTGGATGATCGCCCAGGGCCGGGGTTCCGCACCGGTCCGGGCGGTGGCGTCCGGGTCGGTCACGCCGTCGACTACCCGGTGTCGACCACATGGAAGGCCTCGGCCAGCCGACCGTCGGGAAGGCCGGCCGACAGGGCGGCCCCCGACATCCACGGGCGGAGGATGTCCTCCAGGTGCTCGCCGTCGCCGACCTGGCTCCGGTGGGACTTGAGAGCGGCCAGCTTCCGGTCGAACTGGTCGGTGGCGTCGACCACCCGGTTGGCCCGCTCGGTGGCCATGATCCACAGCTCGGCCACCGTGTGGGGCTCGAGGCCCTCGTCGAGAAGCTCGGGATGGGCGAAGGGGTTGCGGGCGTCCGGGTACACCGCGCAGCAGGTCGCCTCGCCGGCGGCCAGATGATCGGGGTGGCTGGCGTAGAGGCGCTCCCAGTTCCGTTCGGGGGACTGGGTCACCACCCGTTCGGGACGGAACTGCCGGATGACCCGGGAGATGTCCCGGCGGAGCTCGATGGTCGGGAGCACCCGGCCGTCGGGGTGGCCGAGGAAGGTGACATCCGACACCCCGACGTTGGCCGCCGCCGCCCGCTGTTCCTCACGACGGAGGGCGGCCACTTCCGCCCGGCTGACGGTCCGGTCGGACCCGCCGGCGTCGCCGTCGCTGACGATGCAGTACGCCACCTCCACCCCCGCACGAGTCCAGGTGGCCACCGAGCCGGCGGCGCCGAAATCCACGTCGTCGGGGTGTGCGGTCACCACCAGGATGCGCTCGACACCGTCCGGCCCCGGATCGATTTCCAGAATCGGGCGGGGCACCACGGTTGCCATCAAACGGAGACCGGATTCCATCCGGCCAGGTTGTGCAGCCTGGAGTCATTGGAGAAGATCTCCACGATCGGGATCTTCAGACCGATCCGTTGCTGGATCCGTTCGACCTCGAGGACCTGGTTCCACTGCACCAGGGTGACCACCACGCCGGTCTCGCCGGCCCGGGCCGTCCGGCCCGAACGGTGGAGATACGCCTTGTGGTCCTCGGGCGGGTCGAAGTGGATGACCACGTCCACCGCGTCGATGTCGAGGCCGCGGGCGGCGACGTCGGTGGCCACCAGCACCGGGAGCTTGCCCATCCCGAAGTCCTTCAGCGTCCGTTCCCGGTTGGCCTGGCGGAGGTCGCCGTGGATGGCGTCGGCGTTCACCCCCTCCTTGCGGAGCTGCTCGACCAGACGGTCGGCCCCCCGCTTGGTCCGGACGAACACGATGGTCCGGTCCGAGTGGAGGCAGATGGTGGCGCACACCTTCACCCGGTCCATCTGGTGCACCTCGAGGAACCGGTGCTCCATGGCCTCGACGGTGGTGCTCGGCGACGCCACCTCGTGGTGCACCGGGTCGGTCAGGTACCGGCTCACCAACCGGTCGACGGCGCCGTCGAGGGTGGCCGAGAACAGCAGGGTCTGGTGCTGCCGCTCCAACCGACGGAGGACCCACTCGACCTGGGGCATGAAGCCCATGTCGGCCATGCGGTCCGCTTCGTCCAGGACCAGCGTCTCGATGTCGGCTACCGAGAGCTCGCCCCGGTCGCCGAGGTCGATGAGCCGGCCCGGGGTGGCGATGATCACGTCGACGCCCTTGCGGAGCTTCTTCACCTGGCGCTCGATGTCGGCGCCGCCGTAGACGGCGACCACCCGGAGGCCGACTTCGTCGGCCAGGGTTTCGAGGACGTCGCTCACCTGGACGGCCAGCTCGCGGGTCGGGACCAACACCAGGGCCCGGGGGCGGCCCGGCTCGGTGGCCCGCATGCGCATGGTCCGTTGCAGGAGCGGGAGGCCGAAGGCCAGGGTCTTGCCGGATCCGGTCTTGGCCTTGCCGCAGACGTCCCGGCCGGCCAGGGCGTCGGCCACGGTCATGGCCTGGATGGAGAACGCGGTGGTGATGCCCTGGGCGGCCAGGGCCTTGACCAGGCTCGGGTCGACCCCGAGCGAGTCGAAGGTCGGGGCATCCTCTTCGAGGTTGCCGGCTTCGTGTTCGAGCGATCGGGCGCGGCCCGCGTGCTCGGCGGTGGTTGTCATGGGGGTGTGTTGCCTCTCATCTGTTCGGTGACGGCCGGGTCCCGGCCATCGGCATCCGTGCCAGTCACGGATCCAGGCGGGCCCGCCTCGGGCCGGCCATCCGATC
>DASZNG010000187.1:0-1880 GCA_035551535.1 Acidimicrobiales bacterium
CCCGAGAACGAGCCCGGTTCCTCGATCATGCCCGGCAAGGTCAACCCGACCCAGTGCGAGGCGATGATCATGGTGGGCATCCAGGTGTTCGGGGCCGACACCTCAGTGGGGATGGCCGGTGCCCGCGGCAATCTCGAGCTCAACGTGTGCAAGCCGGTCATCATCTACAACGTCCTCCACTCGATCACCTTGCTGACCGGGTCGTGTACCTCGTTCACCGAGTTCTGCGTGGAGGGGCTCGAGCCCAACCAACCCCGGATCCGCCAGAACCTCGACAACTCGCTGATGCTGGTGACCGCCCTCAACCCGTTGATCGGCTACGACAACGCCGCCACGGTGGCCAAAAAGGCGCACGCCGAGGGAATCACCCTGAAGGAGGCCGCGGTGGGGCTCGGGTTGCTGACCGCCGAGGAGTTCGACCAGGCGGTGCGGCCGGAGGCCATGACCCATCCCTGAACCGGCGGCCGCCGTCCTCACCGACCTCGACCTGTTCGCCGCGGGGTTCCCCGACCAGGTGCTCACCCGGCTGCGGGCCGAACCGAGTTGAGCGGCCAGCCGATCCGCCGGGCGACAAGGTGAGCCCGTGGTGGCCGTCGGCCAACCGGGACGAGGCGATGTTCGAGGAACCCTTCCGATCCGACATCCGGCGGGACCCGAACCCGCACCTCACCTTCGGTTCCCGCGCCCACTTCTGCCTCGGGGCCAACCTGGCCCGGATGGGTCCCGTCGCCGGCCGGCGCACAGTTGGACACGTGTCCACCCGTGTGTTTTCCTAGGAATCCATGACCACCCCACCGACCGACCTGCACATCGGGCTGACCGACGGGGCGTTCTACGGCGGGGACCCGTTCCCGGCCTACGCCTGGATGCGGGAGCACGCCCCGGCCTACTTCGACGAGGCCGGTGGGGTCTGGGGCATCACCCGGTACGCCGACGTCAAGGAGATCTCCAAGGACCCGGATACCTTCTCCAATGCCGGTGGCATCC
Source organism: Acidimicrobiales bacterium (assembly GCA_035551535.1). Lineage (GTDB taxonomy): Bacteria > Actinomycetota > Acidimicrobiia > Acidimicrobiales > RAAP-2 > DASZIT01. Next base: position 988 of record DASZNG010000187.1, read on the forward strand.
GCCCCGACAACGACGCCCTGCCGATGATGATCGACACCGACGCCCCTGAGCACGTCCGGCGGCGCCGGTTGGTGAGCGAGGGGTTCACCCCCGGGCGGATTCGGGAGAGCGAGCCGGGCATCCGGGCGGTGTGCGACGACATCATCGACCAGGTCTGCGAGCACGGCTCCGCCGACTTCGTCCGGGACATCGCCGCCCCGCTGCCCATGGTGGTGATCGGCGACATGCTGGGGGTCGCCCCCGAGGACCGCGACGACCTGCTGCGCTGGTCCGACGACATGTTGAAGTCGCTGGGTTCCCCGGACCCCGGTCTGCTGGACGGGGCCGCCACCGCCGCCATCGAGTACGCCGGCTACCTGACCGCGGTCACCGAGCAGCGGCGGAAGGACGGCCGGTCCGACGACCTGATCGGCACCCTGGTCCACGCCGAGATCGACGGCGACCGCCTCGACGACCAGTCGCTGATCTACGAGTCGCTGCTCATCCTCATCGGCGGCGACGAGACCACCCGCCACGTGATCACCGGCGGCATGTACGAACTGCTCCGGCGTCCCGACCAGCTGGAGGCCCTCCGGGCCGACCGGTCGCGGATGACCACCGCGGTGGAGGAGATGCTGCGGTGGGTCACCCCGATCAAGAACATGGCCCGGACCCTGACCCGGGATGTGGAGCTTCACGGGGAGACCCTGCGCCAGGGCCAGAAGCTCCTGTTGCTCTACCCGTCGGCCAACCGTGACGAGCGGGTGTTCGACGACCCCGACACCTTCGACATCACCCGGACCCCGAACGACCACCTGGCCTTCGGCTTCGGGGCCCACTTCTGTCTGGGCAACCGGTTGGCCCGGATGGAGATGCGGATCATGTTCGACCGGCTCCTCGACCGGCTCCCGGAT
>DASZNG010000188.1:0-3934 GCA_035551535.1 Acidimicrobiales bacterium
CCGGGACAGGTCGGCGGCCAAAAGGCGGATGCAGGCGCGAGACACCGCCCCTCCACCTGCAGCAATGGCGGCCTCGGTATCGAGAGGGCCGGTGATGGCCACCATCGGGTTGCCGTCCTGCTCCCAGTCGGTGATGGTGTCGGCGATGGCCGAGGTCACGATGACGAACGGCCCGTAGCTCGGGCTGGGGGACTGGGCGAACAACGCCACGAAATAGTTTCCCGCCGGAGTCGGGTTTTGCGGGGCGCCGAGCCCCGCCGGGGCCCGAAGCACCAGCTTTGAGGCGTCGTAGAGTAACAACCGGTTGGTCGAGAGATCCACGTACAGGTGGTACGGCGTGTAGGTCAACGTCGCGCCGGCCAGCGCAATCCAGGCCGTCCCGCCATTGGGACGCTGCAGCAACCGGACCTCGGCCCGCTGGCCCTGTTGGGCGATGACCGGAAGGGACGAGGTGGCCCCCGACCAGGAGGCGGGGATCGTTTCGAGCACCGTCGTGGTCGTCGCATCGGCGTAGGCCGGGGTCGGTCCGCTCAAGGTGGCGATGAGGTTCGACGGCGCAACTTTGATCGGCGACGGGAATCCGGCGCGGTCGAAGTCCGACGACCGGGGCGGGGTTTGCTGGGTGGCGAGCGGCTCGTTGGAGGGTGATTCGTGGCTCAACGTCGGGGATGAGGGAAGCGTCGCGGCTGAACCGGCGGCGAGCGACCCTGGCACTGAGATCCGGTAGGTGACGACCACGACCGGGGCGAGAAACAGGGCCAGGGCCAACACCGCCACCCCGACTCGGACCACCCGGCGGAGGCGCAATGGCGCCCTCCGACGAGGGGGTTGATGATGCCTGAGGTGGGATTCGGATTCGGACATGAGAATCGAAGATTCGGTCACGCCAGGGCGGCAGCGCCCACCCTACGCTGAGTCTCAGACGGCTTCATGGACTCAAGCATCCGACCGCCCGTCGACCGATGAAGGTCCCGTAGAACGGCTTCCAATCCTCGCTGGGCGACCATCCAGGACCCGTCTCCGAGGCGACCGAGCCATGCCCCCCGGGCCGCCGGCCCCTACGTAGGATGGCGCCCGTGAGCACCTCGGATGAACCGTGCCAAGGGTGTGGTCATCAGGCCCGGCTGGGCAGAAGGCGCTTCCTGACCCTGCTGGCGACCGGGGCGTCACTGGCCCTGGCTGGCTGCACGAACCGGGTGCACGCCGTGGTCCGGAGCCGGACGACCTCGGGGGCCAAGACGGTGGGCTCGACCCCGCTGGCGCCACCGGCGCCGATCGTGAACGATCCCCACGCCGGACCGCCCGAGGTCCTCGGCACCATCCCCCCACCGCGTCCGGGTCCTCCCAACCTGTTGACCCGGGGCCCGAAAGGGACCCAGCAGATCGCGCTGACGGTTGACGACGGAGACTGCGCCGATTGCATCGCCAAGTACGTCGAGTTCGCCCAAAGCTCAGGCATCCACATCACCTTCAACCCCAACGGGGTCTATACGAAACTCTGGACGCCACCGCTGGTGGAGTTGATACGGCCGATGGTGGCCGCCAAGCAGGTCCAATTCGGCAACCACACCTGGGACCACGCCGACTTGCGCGGCCTCTCGGCAGGGGCCATCACCGATGAACTCCAGCGCAACGACGAATGGATCCAGACGACCTTCGGGACCACTTCCCGGCCCTACTTCCGCCCGCCCTACGGGTACTACAACCAACACGTAGAGGACGTCGCCGCCAGCCTCGGTTACACCCAGATTCTCATGTGGAACGGGAGCTTCGGAGACTCAACGGTCATCAGTCCGCAACAACTGATCTCGTTGGCTGAGCAGTATCTGACGCCGGGGACAATCATGCTGGGGCACCTCAACCACCCGACCATCCTGTCGTTGTTCGACCAGATCCAAGGGATCATCAGCGACCGCAAGCTTGAACCGGTGACCCTCGACGAGATGTTCGGTACGTCGAGGGCCACCGGCTAGACCTTCATCCCCCGCGCCTGTCCCTGGGGCCGGTTACCCCGGCTCGAAGAGATGGCCGGCGTCTCCGCCAACGGCCCGTTGCCCATGTCCGGGATCCGGATCTCCCCGGCCTCGGGGTCGTCGCCATTTTTGACGGGGGTGTCTGCCATCGGCCCCCGGATCCGGCTCTTGGCCGAACGGTGGAAGGGGTTCGAAGCGCCACTGGGGGTGTTTGGGGTCCGAAGTGTCCACCAACTCGAGGGTCCAGCCCTCGAAGGTCTTCAAAAAGTGATGGTGATGGCACAGCAGGGCCAGGTTGTCGAGGGTGGTGGGTCCACCTTCAGTGACCGGGACGATGTGATCGATCTCGAGTCCGTAGCTCACCTCGCAGCCCGGCACCACGCAGATCCGATCCCGATGGACGAGCGCGGTGCGAAGGGCCTTATTGATGGTCCTCCCAAAGTGGAAGATCGATCGGATGTCCTCGGATTCATGGAAGATGAACCGCAGGAACGAGTCGTTGGCCATGTCCCGGGCCATTTTCGGGGAGATGGGGCCATGTCCGTCGAGTTCACAGATCTCGCCGGGGTGGGTCTCCCCACGCAGCAGTGCGGCCAGGTCCACCCGGACCATCACCGAACAGTTCGGCGGCCGGTCGATCAGCGAGAAGGAGTCGGGGAGCGGGTCGTTTGGGTCCCCGCCCCGGGGGTCGAGGGCGTCGAGGTCAAGGTCGAGAGTGTTCGGATCGACATCGGGGTCCACCGTCGCCCCACTCGCCCCTGGCTGGTCGCCTCGGGTCCATGGCCCTGCCTTCGACCCCGACCTTGGCCCTGCCTTCGGCCTCGACGTCGACCGGGGCCGGGCCCCGGAACCGGATCGGGTAACGAGGGCAAAGAAGGCATCGGCCCGGATGGCCCGCTCAGGCTCATGGTTCCGGCCGCCGTCGGCGGCCCCGCCATTCTCGTCCTCGGCCTTGGCCCGGCGTTGCCGGCGGAGCCCGTTGGCCACCGAGTTGATGTGGTTGAGGATCTGGGCCCCCCGATCGGCGGTGTCGGTGCCCTTGTAGCAGAAGGTTCCGTCCGGATCACTCCACGAGGAGAAGGACCGGTTGGCGTAGGTCCGCTTGACGGCCGCCTCCGGGTCGTGGTGGGCCGACGATGCCCTCGACCGCTGGCAGCGCTCTTTGACCTTGTGGAGGGGGAGCTCCTCGGCGCCGGCCAGCAGCTCGCCCTCGGTTTCGGGATCGAGGATGGCCGCCCCCACCACTTCGGTGGCCTTCGGGCGGGACAGCTTGCCCTGCCGGATGGCCTCTTCGGTATCGGGCAGCTGGTCGAGGTGGCGGCCGAGCTCGAGGGTGGACCGGGCCTGGCCGAGCGGGATCCCCTCCAAGGCGGCCATCAACGAGGCGGCATTGGGGTGCCCCTCCTCGGCCCAGACCAACGAGGCGTCGATCCGGGGAGCCAGCAACGTCTTGGCGGCCACACAGAAACGCTCGGCCGACACGAAGGCCGCATACAGCGCTTTGGCATCAGCTCCGGTCAGGCGCCCCGGCTCCAACTCCGACACCAGGTCGGCGAGCGCCGAGGTGGCGGCATTCAGGCGGGTACCGAGGCCGCCTCCGGCGGCACTGCCGGAGGTTCGCTTCTTTTCGAGCACCGGTGTCGAACTCATACCGCCAAGTCTCCCAGAGGGGTGTTACATCGCCCCGGCGGACCCGGCGGACCCGGCGGACCCGGCGGCACCGCCTCCGAATCTGGGGCGGATCGACAAGGCCACCCATCCCCGCGGCCGAGTGCGAGACTTCTGCCATGGGCGCGCCAGGTGACCGACGACAGCCCACACCAACCGGGTAGCCCGGCATGCACGTGTGCGCCCTGGCCATCGAGCTCCACATCGCCGACAGCGCCTCGCTCAAGGCCAAACGGGCCGTGATCAAGCATCTGGTCGAGACGGCCAAGGTCCGCTTCGGGGTGGCTGCCGCG
>DASZNG010000189.1:0-4919 GCA_035551535.1 Acidimicrobiales bacterium
CGCCCCCTTCGGTGCGCCTGTGGTGCCCGAGGTGAACCCGATGAGCGCAGGGTCATCCGGTCCCGCCGCATCCAGCGGTCCGGGGTCGTGATCGGGGGCGTCGAGCTCGGGACCGAACACCGTGAGCGCCCCTCCTGCCGCTTCGGCCGCCTCCCGGGCCCATTCCCCACGTCGGCGGTCGTCGACCACTGCGGCCGAGGGCCGGACGTCGGTGACGATGTGGGCGATCTCGCGGGCGGTGTAGGCCGTGTTGGCCGGTACCACCACCAATCCGGCGCGTAGGGCGGCGATGTGCACGACGAGCGTGGCCACCGAGCTCCCCGTGGACCACAGGAGCCGGTCCCCCGGCACCAGCCCGGCCCCGACCAGGCGGCCGGCGGCGCGGCGGGTGGCCGCTTCGAGCTCGGCGCCGCTCCACCAGGCTCCCACCCGATGGGTGTGCCCGGCGACCATGTCCGGGCTCCCGGGAGCCCCGTCGAGGAGCACGGGGGCATCCGGCGCCCGGGCCCAACCCGACGACCAGGCGCGCACCAGCGAACCCGCGGCGGCGAGGTCAGCCTCGTCGAACGCGGATCCCTCCGGGAGGTGGGCGCGCCAGGAGCGAACCTCGCTCACGCTGGTCGGCCGGACATGGGGTGGCTCAACCAGGAGTGGCCCCACCGACGACCGGCTTGTTCAGATGCTGGCCGCCCATGGAACCCTCGAACAGGGCGTCGCCGAAGCTGAACACGCCTCCGTCGGTGGCGAACAGCCAGTAGCCATCGCCATCAGTGGTGGTGGCTATCCCGGTGATCGGGGCATTGAGGGGTTGAAAGATGGAGCCGAGGTTACCGGCGTCGCCGAAGTTGAAGACGGTTCCGTCCGAGGCCACCAGCCAGTAGCCGTGGCCGTCGGGGGTGGCGGCCATGGACACGATGGGAGCGTTCAGAACCTGACCGGACGCGTCACCATACGTACCGGCATCGCCGAAGGTGAACACCGAGCCGTTGGCCGCAGTCAACCAATAGCCCCCACCATCGGGCGTCGCCGCCATGCTCACGATGGGCGCGGTCAGCCCGTGGCCGCCCATGGAACCGAAGAATTGCGCATCGCCGAAGGTAAAGATGCCTCCGTCCGCAGCCACCAACCAGTAGCCTCGGCCGCTGGGCGTGGCGGCCATGCCCACGATGGGCTGGTTCAGATGATGGCTGCCCTCAGAACCATGGAACTCGGCATCACCGAAGGTGAAGATGCCCCCGTCGGAGGCCACCAGCCAGTAGCCCTGGCCGTCGGGGCTGGAGGCCATGCCCACCACTGGCTTATTCAGAGGCTGGCCGCCCTCGGAACCGAAGAACCCGGCATCGCCGAAGGTGAAGATGCCTCCGTCGGAGGCCACCAGCCAGTAGCCGTTGGTGGCCGACTCGAAGGCGCCGATGTCACAGGCTCGGCCCTGGGGACGGGGCTCGCCCCGCTGGTCGGTCGATGGGCAATTCGGCCCGCCGCCGGCATTGAGGGCCGGTGAGCCCGGCAAGAGCGCCACCGTCTCGGTAGGCCCACCGTTGGGGAGCAACATGCCGAGCATGGGATCCACTCCGACCAGGTCGGTGGGAGCAGGATCGTTGGTGCAGCTCGATCCGAGCAAGTTGTAGCCCGACGAGTTCACCACCGAACCGTAGAAGGCCGAGGCGCAATCGGCAGCTCCGAGGAAGCTCCCAGCCACGATCGAACCGGTGACGTTGACCGAGCTGTCCGGCGAGGAGGTGCTGCCCGCGGCCACGTAGATTCCCGGACCCGAGGGAGCCCTATTTTCGGTGACCGTTGAATAGTTCAGGTCGATGGCGGCGGCGTTGGCCACGATCGCACCACCGGGTCCCGTGGAACTGTTCCCGACGAAGGTCGAATTGAGGATCTGGGTCGGTGGCGACACGGCAGCGAACGGGGCGGCGTAGAGGCCGCCACCGGAGCCAGCGCTGTTGTACGAGATGGTGTCACCGGTAAGCAGTCCCCCGCTTTCCTCGACCAGTCCTCCGCCGACCAGGTCGGCGCTGTTCCCATCGAGTGTGGTGCTGGTGATCGACGTGGTCCCCGATCCGAACACTCCGCCTCCGGAACCGGAGGCATTACTGAAGGACCCCGGGGCCGCCGTGGCCGTGTTCCCGGTGATGGTGTCGCTTTGCAAGGTGGTGGACCCGGTATCGACCGATATCAGGCCGCCGCCCAGCCCGCTGTAGGCGGTGTTGAAGGTGAGCTGACTGCGCTGGATGATCAGCCCGCCGACCGAGGAGTTCAGGGCCAAGACGCCGCCGCCATCACCCTCGGTCATGGTCGCTCCCGTCGACCCGGCGCCGTTGCCGCTGATCGTCGTGCTGTTGATGACCGAGGTACCGGACAGCACCAGCAGACCGCCGCCGCCGGCCTCCAACGTGGCCCCGGTCGGTGCCGTCTCGGTGGTCGAGGCCTGGACGAAGTTGTTCGAGATGTTGGACGAGGCCATGGCCACCGAGCCGTTCTGCACGGCGGCGACGCCGCCGCCGCCGGCCAGTGACCCCAGACCCAGGTACCCACCGGTGAATGACCCGTTGGTCACCGTGGCACTGTTTCCCTCGATCTGGGTGCCGGTGATCCCAGGCAGACCGCTCTGGACGGCGATACCGCCCCCGGCGGTCACGCTGTCGGAGGTGGCGGTATTCGAGGTGAACCAGGAGCCCGCCACCGTGGACAGGCCGGCGACGGCATCGACGCCGCCGCCGAATGCCGTGGTGTTGGTGCTGCCCGCCATAGGCACGAGCGAATTGTCCCAGACGTTCGCGCCGGTCAGCGTCGTCGGACCGTCGACCGTCATAGCGCCACCGTCACCTTCCGACGTGCTCGACGGGCTGGCACCGCTGGGAATGTTCACGGTGTTGTGATCAAGGGAGCCTCCGCTCACGGCCAAGGTGCCGAAGGTGACCACGCCACCGCCGCTGACCAGCGTGACGGCCGGAGTACCGGTTCCGGCGATGGTGTTGCCGGTGACCGCGGTGCCGGTCAGGTTGGCCGACCCGGTGACCTCGTTGTCGATGCCCCCGCCACCGCTCCAGGCATCGTTGCTGTTGGTCACCAGGTTCCCGGCCACCGTGGAATTGGTCAACCACAAGCGGCCGAAGCTGTCGATGCCTCCACCACCGTTGGATGCCGTGTTGTTGGACACGGTCACGCTGTCCAGGATGAGGCTGCCGCTGGTGGTGTAGACGGAGATCCCGCCGCCCCAACCAGGATCGACGCCGCTGGTGTTCGCCGGGGTCGGCGCTGTGCCGCCGGTGATGGTCAGGTTGCTCAGCTGGGCCTGCACGCCGAATCCGCTGAGCTGGAGCACCCGGTCAGCCTGGCCCGACCCGTCGATGGTGGTCGTCTGCTGTTCGGCCCCGACGATGCTGACCCCGACCGTGTCGGTGATGACCAGCTGCCCGAGGGACAAGGGGTAGCTTCCGGCGGGAAGGTCGATGGTGAAAGCGCCGTTCGACGCGTTGGCCGTTTCGATAGCTGCTCGCAACGTGCACGAGCCTTCCACCGCGGGGGCGGCGGCCGAGCACGTCCCTGGCGGGGCGGCGCCGGCCTCATGTGCGTCCACCGTCGTGTCCACGGTGAGCACGGGCGCAGCCACGGCAACGGCCGGCACGGCGGGAAGGAAGTTGGCTTGGGGTGGAGTGGCCCCCGGAGCGTGCTGTCCGGAAGGCTGGGCATGCTGGGCCTGGGCCACGTTGTTGATGCCGGCCAACCGGCTCATGGACGTCGTCGACGGGGTAGGAAGCGGAGCGCCTGCTGCTCCCGGCACCGCCGCCGCCTCGGCGACGGCGGTTCCCGCCGAGCCGGGCATGATGGCGGCAAAGCTCAGCGCACCGAGGAACAGGCCACCCGTGGCCAGGGCCGTCGCCACCCGCCGGCCGTTGGATGCAGACCGCCGTGGACGTGACATCGATTGACGTGACATCGATTGCCCCCCGTCTTCCCTTGCCCCGAGGCAATTGTCGAACCGGAGGGACCCTTCGCCCGTTCCGCCCGGAAGTCCGAACTGTAACACCGCGAACCTCCAGGCGGGAGGTTGTTGTGCCGGTCCTCGTGCGGCATCAGGCGCGGTGCTTCGGCCACACAGCGAGGCGGAATCCGCATACGCTTCTTCCCGGTAGTCGTCCTCCGTCGTGGCCCGAGCGACCTGACGGGGGCAGCCGCCGGAGGACATCCTGAAAGGAGCCAGCAATGGCGTTTATGGACAAGGTGAAGGCCCAGGCCGAAGTGGGGTTGGCCAAAGCCAGCGAGGCCGGCAAGGCCGGCCAGGCCAAGCTCGAAGAGGTTCAGGCCAAGCGACGAGCGGACGGGCTGCTGCACGATCTCGGCGCCTTCGTCTATGCCGAGCAGGTCGGACGAGGAACGCCGGCCACGGCCAGCGAGCAGACGCGACTGATCGAGGAGCTCAAGCAGTACGAAGCGGAATACGGTCCACTGGCCCCATGAGCAGCCCCGGGGACCAGCCGCGCCAGATCGATGTCGTCCCCCACACCCACTGGGACCGCGAATGGTACGACCCGTTCCAGACCTTCCGACTGAAGCTGGTCCACCTCATCGATGACTTGTTGGACCTCCTCGAGGGCGATCCATCCTTCGCCGAGTTCCTGCTCGATGGGCAAGTGGCGATCATCGATGACTACCTGGCCATCCGGCCCGAGAACGAACAACGCCTCCGATCATTGGCCGCGGCCGGACGGCTCACCGTCGGTCCCTGGTACATCCTCATGGACGAGTTCCTGGTCTCGGGGGAAACAATCGTTCGCGATCTGCAGGCCGGCATCCGGCGAGGCGCGGCGTTCGGAGGGGTGATGGAGGTCGGCTACCTCCCCGACATGTTCGGCCACATCGCCCAGATGCCCCAGATCCTCCGCCAGGCCGGCTTTGAGCACACCGTG
>DASZNG010000190.1:0-11508 GCA_035551535.1 Acidimicrobiales bacterium
CGCTTCCCGATCCTGGGACAGCGCAAGTCCCAGACGGCCGGCACCCTCTCGGGCGGCCAGCAGCAGATGTTGGCCATGGCCCGGGCGGTGGCTACCGATCCGGGATTGCTCCTCATCGACGAGCTGTCGATGGGCCTGGCCCCCCTCATCGTCACCGAGTTGTACGACGCGCTCGGGAACCTGGCGGCCGAGGGGATGACCGTGCTGCTGGTGGAGCAGTTCGCCCGTACCGCCCTGGCCATCGCCGACTATGCCGCGGTCATGGTCCACGGGGAGATCCAGGCGGTCGGCCAACCCGCCGACCTTCAAGACGTGAGCGACGCCTACCTGGGAGTGGCGTCGTGAGGCGGGGACGGAAGCTGCGGTTGGCGGTGTCGGTCACCGGGGCGACCCTGCTGTTCACCTTCGCGGCGGTGCCCGCCGTCTTCGCCGACACCACGGCCCCGGCCGCCGCCCCGACCCTGGTGTCCTGGACCACCAACGCCAACGCCAACGCCATCGACATGGTGATCGACGATGCCGGGGGCCTGGCCGGCCAGCATCCCCTCGACGAGGTGACCATCCCGGAGGACACCGCCGATTTCGAGACCGGGCCCTTCGGCCATGGACTGGCCTCGGTGTTCTGGCCGGGGGCCACCGGCGGCAACTTCGGGTCGGCTTCGGCTGACCTCCCCCTCCCCGCCCAGCTCAAGCCGCTCTTCGCCAATCTGAACGACCCGGTTCGGGCCGAGACCTTCGCGCCGGCCGGTCCGGCCGACGCCAGCTATCCGCCGGGGAACAGCTCGGGGGTGTTCGAAGCCACGTCGCACGCCGACGCCAACGGCACCACCGCCACCGCCTCGATGACCAACCTGTCCAACGCCCTCATCGGCATGAAGGCGGTGAGGGGGACCGCCCACGCCACCGCCACCACGACCGCCACCTCGACCGCCACCTCCGACACCGGCCAGATCTCGCTGTTGGGCGGACTGATCGTGCTGAGCGGCGTCGAGTCGACGGCCACCGCCTCCAGTGACGGCACCACGCTGGTCGGTCGGACCAATACCGACCTCGGCAACCTCACCATCGCCGGGGTCCCGGTGGCCCTGGGGACCAACGGGGTCACCGGCCCGATCGGCTCGGGCGGGATCACCGGGCTGTTGAGCACTCCGCTGGTCAACCAGGTCATCGCCGCCCTGGGCCTCAAGATCGTCCCCCTCCCCAAGAGCGAGACCAGCCAGGCGCCGGCCGAAACCATCACCAGCGGTGGCCTGCAGGTCACCCTCTCCCTCCCCGCGGCGATCAACCCCACCCTCAACCTCCCCCCGGCGCTCACCAACCTGTTGCCCGCCTCCGACGTCGACCAGATCAACACCGCCGCCAGCCTCCTGGGGCTGATCAAGGGGGCCAATGTCACCATCACGCTCGGCCGGGCCACCGCCACCGCCATCGCCTCGGCGGGCTTCGGCCCCGACCTCGGCTCCAGCGCCTCCACTCCGGCGGCGGTGACCCCCAGCCTCGGTACGCTCGGGCCGACCGACCTCGGCAGCTCCGGGGAGCCCGGCACCCTGGGCACCCCCGGCAGCCCGGGCACCCGCGGGAGCCCGGCGGCGGCCGCCACCCCGGCGGCGACGGTCCCATCCAAGGGCCTGGCCGCCGCCATCTTGTCCAGCCCGGTCAGCGTCGGCCTGATGATCCTGATCCTGCTGCTGGCCTTGCTGGCCGGTTACGGTCTGTGGCTGCTGGCCCGCAACATCGAGGGGCCCGACCCGGCCGCTGCCTGTCCTCTCTCCGTCCCCGACACTCCCTAAAAGGATCGATCCGCCATGGCCATCATCACTCGACAGGGAAGCTTCCCGGCGGGAGCCGAGTCCGACGCTGACGTCTCGGAGAAGGCGACCAGCCGCCAAGCGGCGTTGGTCAACGCCATCGCCCGGATCCGGGTCCGGACCCGCGCCATCAAGGTCGAACAGATCCTGCTGGTGGTGGGGGGCGTGGCCATGCCCGCCGGATTGCTGGTCATCGTCGTCGGCTGGTACGGCGCCGCCCATACCTTCCGCACCTACGCCCAACTCGACTACCTCATCAGCGGCGGCCTGCTCGGCCTGGGCCTGGTCGTCTTCGGGGGCTTCTGCTACTTCGCCTACTGGCTCACCCGGATGGTCCAACTCCTGCGGACCGCCCAGACCCAGGACCGCCAGTCGCTCGACGCCCTCGAACGGATTTCCGCCCAGCTGGCGCAGCTGACGCCGGCGACGGCCGCCGCGGTGTCGGGGATCATGCCGGTGCCATCCCCGGGCGCGGTTCCCGGACTGGTCGCCACCGTCAACGGCACCATGGCCCATCTCCCGAGCTGCCCGGTGGTGGCCAACAACCCCGACCTTCGCCCGGCCAGCGTCGGTGACCCCAATCTCACCCCCTGCCAAATCTGCCAGCCCTACGCGCCACCCGGCTGAACCGGGCGCTGAGGTTCGCCGGCCGGCGCTTACTCCTGGACCAACTCGACGAGGGTCCCGAAGGCACCCTTGGGATGGATGAAGGCCACCGTGGTCCCTCTCGACCCCGGGCGAGGGTGGTCGTCGATGACCTGGCCGCCATGGTCCTTCACCGACTGGAGGGCGACGGCGCAGTCATCCACCCGGTAGCCGACGTGGTGGAGGCCCTCACCTTTCTTCTCCAGGTACTTGGCCACCGGCGAGGAGTCGGAGGTGGGGGTGAGGAGCTGGATGTAGCCGTCCGCCACCTTCAGCAACGCCTCCTCGACACCGTCGGAGTCGATCCGCTCCCGGTGGGCCACCGTGGCCCCGAAGGTGTCGGCGTAGTAGGCGATGGCCGCCTCCAGGTCGTGGACGGCGATGGCCACGTGGTCGATCTCGGTGAGCAGGGAGTCGGTCATGCCTCGTGCCTCCGGAACAGGGTGATGCGATCCTCGCCGACCTGGGCCCGGAACTCGGGGTCGTCGATGCCGAGTCCCTCGTCCGGCGCCAGGCACAGCACCCCGATCTTCCCTTCGTGCAGATTCCGGTGGACCTGGTAGGCGGCGTCTCCGACGTGGTCGAGGGGATGGACGGCGGACAGCGCCGGGAGGATCTCCCCCTGACACACCAGCTGATTGGCGTCCCAGGCTTCCCGGTAGTTGGCGAAGTGCGACCCCTTGATGGTCTTCAGCTTCATCCACAGGTGCCGGTTGTCGTACTCGATCATGTATCCGGAGGTCGCCGCGCAGGTCATGATCAGCCCTCCCCGCTTGGCGGCGAACACCGAGGCGCCCATCGTCTGCCGCCCGGGGTGCTCGAAGACGATGTCGACGTCCTCCCCGACCAGGCCCCGGATGTCCTTCCCCAGTCGACGCCACTCGGATTCATCCTGGGTGTGCTCGTCCTTCCAGAACTTGTAGCCGGCCGCCCGGCGGTCGATGACCGCCTCGACCCCGAGGTCGTGGAGGAGGTCGACCTTCCCCGGTGAGGACACCACCCCGACCGGGATGCCGCCCCCGTTGAGCACGTACTGCACGGCGTAGGCCCCGAGCCCGCCCGACGCCCCCCACACCAGCACCTTGTCGCCCTGCCGCATGGCCGCCCCGTTCTTCGACACCAGCATGCGATAGGAGGTGGAGTTGCAGAGGGCGTTGACCGCCGCCTCTTCCCAACTCAGGTGGGTGGGCTTGGGCATCAGCTGGTTGGCCTTGACGACGGCCAGGTCGGCGAGGCCGCCGAAGTTGGTCTCGAAGCCCCAGATCCGCTGGTTGTCGGCCAGCATCGAGTCGTCGTGGGCGCTCGGGCTCTGATCGTCGACGTAGTTGCAGTGCACGGTGACCCGGTCGCCCGGCTTCCACAACCGGACGGCCGACCCGGTACGCAGCACCACCCCCGAGGCGTCGGATCCGACGACGTGGTACGGGAGGGCGTGGCGGGCACCCCAGGCGCTCTCCTTGCCCAGGCGATCGAGGAAGCCGAACGTCGGCAGCGGCTCGAAGATCGAGGTCCATACCGTGTTGAAGTTGATGGAACTGGCCATCACCGCCACGTACGCCTCGTCCGGGGCCAGTTCGGGGACGGCGACGTCGCCGACGTGGAGGGACTTCCGGGGGTCCTTGTCCTCGGAATCCAGCCCGGCGAACATGTCCACTTCGTCGCGGGACACGAAGGCGGCCCGGTAGGTGTCGGGGATCGGGATCGAGGCGATTTCGTCTCCGGAGGCACCCGATTGAATGGCCGAAAGGAACTCCTGCATGGGAGGGGAGGATAGCCCGCCTGGCGTCCCCGGTTGCCGGCCGGAAACCGGGCGGTTGCCCGTCTCCGCCGGGGCGACGGCCTCCGACCAGGGCCTCTCCCTCCTCGAGTTCCTGGGCGCCGGAACCGCCGATAGTCTGTTGGCGAACTCGACCCCAGGGGGGTCGCCGCCTAATCGGGCCGTCAGGCCCCGGAGGTCAACATGTCCGGTTCCGTCATCGTCGCTGGTGCCCGTACCCCGATCGGGAAATTGTCGGGCTCCCTGGGCGGATTCGCCGCCACCGAGCTGGGCGGCTTTGCCATCGCCGCCGCCCTGGAGCGGGCCGGGATCAAGCCCGAGCAGGTCGACTATGTCTTCATGGGCCAGGTGATCCAGGCCGGGGCCGGGCAGATCACCGCTCGTCAGGCGGCGGTCAAGGCCGGGATCCCGATGACGGTGGCGGCCACCACCGTCAACAAGGTCTGCCTGTCCGGTCTGAATGCCATCTACCTGGCCGACCTGTTGATCAATGCCGGCGATGCCGACATCGTGGTGGCCGGCGGGATGGAGTCGATGACCCAGGCGCCCTACCTGCTGCCCGGGGCCCGGGGCGGCTATCGCATCGGGGACGGCACCCTGGTCGACTCGATGATGTACGACGGCCTGTTCTGTGCCTTCGACCAGCGGGCCATGGGGCTCAGCACCGAGATCTACAACGGAGCCAACGGTGTCTCCCGGGAGCGCCAGGACGCCTTCAGCGCCCTCTCCCACGAGCGGGCGGCCGCGGCCATCAAGGACGGCAAGTTCGGCGAGGAGATCGTCCCGGTCAACGTGCCCCAGCGCAAGGGCGACCCCATCGTGGTCGACACCGACGAGGGGGTGCGGCCGGAGACGACCGCCGAGTCCCTGGCCAAGCTCCGTCCCGCCTTCGACAAGAACGGCACTATCACCGCCGGCAACGCCTCCCAGATCTCCGATGGCGGAGCCGCGGTCATCGTGATGTCCAAGGCCAAGGCCGAAGCCCTCGGTCTCTCGGTGCTGGGCGAACTGGTCAGCTACGGCCAGGTGGCGGGTCCGGATCCGTCGCTGCTCCACCAGCCGTCCCAGGCCATGAAGGTGGCCCTGGACAAGGCGGGGCTGTCGGTGGGCGATGTCGATCTGTTCGAGATCAACGAGGCCTTCGCGGCGGTCGGCCTGGCCTCGGCCGACGATCTCGGGCTTCCCGAGGACAAGCTCAACGTCAACGGGGGCGCCATCGCCCTCGGCCACCCGGTGGGGATGTCCGGCACCCGGTTGGCCTTGACTTCCCTCCTCGAACTCAAGCGGCGCGGCGGAGGAACCGCGGCCGTGAGCCTGTGCGGTGGTGGTGGCCAGGGCGACGCCGCCGTGCTCCGGACGCTCTAAGCGGCGACGGCCCGTAGATCGCCGACCGCGCCACTCGGGCCCGCCACGACCCGGTGGCCCGGCTCCGGCTCGGCCTTCTCACAGAACAGGGGTGTTGACCTTCAGCAATGGGCGAACTCGCCACCACTCCGCTGCGGGCTCTCGGCGCACCAGCCGACGAAGATGGTTGCCGGGTTCTCTCAGCCACGCCGTGGCAATATCTCGACGGTGCCGAAGAGCGCCTGTTCGACATCATCCAGCGGGCCGAGGACCTGAGCTCGACCAGTGACGAGCTGGCCGGAAGCGCGCAAACCTGGCCGGAGCGCTACCACCTGAGTCACGACCGGGCCAACGTCCTGCGGCCCCTCGATCTGCAACCCGGGTTCAAAGTGCTCGAAGTCGGTGCCGAGTGCGGGGCGATCACCCGCTACCTGGGCGAAATGTGCGATCTGGTCGACGCCGTCGAACCGGTGTCGGCCCGGGCCCGGGTCGCCCGCACCCGCACCCGCGATCTTCCCGGCGTCGAGGTGTTCGTCGGGGACCTGTTCGACGTTCCCGGCGACAACGTCTACGACATCATCGTGCTGGTGGGGGTCCTCGAGTACGTCGGTTCGGGCTCGGCGGAGCTGGCGCCCTATCAGAAGTTCCTCCACCGGGCGGCGTCCCTGCTGACCCCGGACGGGTCCCTGCTGGTTGCCATCGAGAACCGGATCGGGGTCAAGTACCTCGCGGGGGCGCCCGAGGACCATTCGAACCGCCCGTTCGATTCGCTGGAGGGCTATCCCAACGGGTCGCTGGCCCGGACCTTCTCCCGCGGCGAACTCGAGGAGTTGATCCGCCAGACCCGTCTCACCCCCCGGGTGTTCGGGGCCTTCCCCGACTACAAGCTGACCCGGATCGTGATGTCCGAGGAGCTCTTGGAGACCGACCCGTCGCTGGCCTACCGGATCCCCCACTTTCCCAGCCCCGACTGGGGCGGCGATGTCGACCGGGTGGCCAACGAGGGGGCGGTCTGGCGCACCATGATCGAGGCCGGCCTCGGCCCGGAGACGGCCAACTCGTTCGTGATCCTGGCCTCCCGCCGGCAACCGGGAACCTTGTGGCCGGAAGACCAGCTGGCCGCCTACTACTCCACCGCCCGACGAGCCGGCTACGCCTCGGAAACCCGGGTCCTCAGCCAGGACGGCACCATCGTCTTCGCCCGGCGGGCCCTGTCCGGCGACGTGGCCGTCCAAGGCGACGCCGATCCCCGGGTCCAGCTCCGATTGGAGCGGACCCCGTGGACGGAAGGAACCGACTTCCTGGTCCTCCTCAGCCGGGCCAACGACAAGGAGCTCATCGACTGGCTCGGCCGCTGGACCGACCTCCTCAGTCAGGAGTTCGAGCCCGGACAACCCACTCCCATCGACCTGCTGCCCCACAATCTGGTGGCCCTTCCCGACGGCCGGCTCCAGGCCATCGATTCCAAGTTCGTCCAGAACGGCATCCCCCGGGAAGCGGTGGTGGCCCGGGGGGCGCTGGTGACCGGGCTCCGTCTGTCGCGGCTGACCAAGCCGAGCCGCTGGGGCGCGTTCACCGTCGAGGAGGTCGTCCGCTACATCGGGACCTTGATCGGCCTGCCGGCCGACGGCAGCTGGATCGCCGACGCAGTGGCCGGCGAAGCCGCCTTCCAGGCCGAGGTCTCGTTGCACACCCCCGAACCGGCGACCCGGGCGGAAGCCGTGGCCCTCCAGGAGGCGGTGCTGTGGGAGGAGCTGCACCTTCCGTTGGCGCTCAGCTCCCAGTACAACCCGGGGGTCGGGGCCCGAATCGCCCTGGAGGCGGAGCTGAGCCGGATGGGGGCCGCCTACGGGAGGCTGGTCGACAGCCATGACGGGCTGGTCAGCGCCCACCACACCGCGGTCGACGGGCACGCCCAGCAGATGGCGATGCTGCTCGGCCAGCTGGGCACCACCCAGGCCGACCTGACCAAGACCCGCATCAGCCTGGACGCCCACGTGGCCGAGTTCGCCCGGATCAAGGCTTCCTCCAGCTGGAAGTTCACCCGTCCGCTCCGGGCGGTGTCGCGATGGTTCCGGCGCACCCCGGATTGAGCGGATCGGGCCGGGGCGGGAGCGTCGACGCCGGTCAGTACGGCGGGCTGAACACCCCGGCCAGCGAGCCGCCGCCCGCCTCCCCGAGGTCCGACCAGGAAGGCGCGGGCAGACCGATCACCGCCAGCGAGCAGGTGGGGAAGCCGTGGTGGCGGAGGATCGACCGGTCCCCGGCTTCTTGACCGTCCCCGTCCCAGGACGGAGCCAAGAGCTCGAAGGCCAGTTCATACAGCGTGGGATTGTGGCCGACCAGCATGGCGCTGGTGTAGTCGTCGTCGAGTTCGCGGACGTAGTCGAGCAGGGTGTCGGGATTCGCACCGTAGAGCGAATGGAGCGACTCGAGGGGAATATCCCCACCCATGGCCTCCAGCACCCGGTCGGCGGTCTCGCGGGTCCGGGCCGCCGACGAGCACAGCACCACCCGGGGCAGCGGAACGCCGTCGAGCCCGAAGACGCCGACCCCCGCCGCCAACCGGTGCCCGAGGGCCGTGGCATCGCGTCGGCCCCGGGCCGTCAGCGGGCGCTGCTTGTCGCCGCCGCCCGCCGGCGGGTTGCCCGTCGCCTTCCCGTGGCGCAGCACCCACAGGTATCTGGACCTGTCCGCCGGATCCGTCATCTCCGTGGTGCCCGATCGAGGACGCCGGGAACCGGCCTAGGCATCGACGACCCGACGACCCTCGAGGGCCCGGCCGAGGGTCAGCTCGTCGGCGTACTCGAGGTCGCCCCCGACCGGCAGCCCGCTGGCGATCCGGGTGACGACCAGGCCCATCGGCTTCAGCAGGCGGGCCAGGTACATGGCGGTGGCCTCCCCCTCGAGGTTGGGATTGGTGCACAGGATGACCTCGGAGATCCCGTCTTCCTCGAGCCGGGCCAGCAGCTCGCGGACCCGCAACTGTTCGGGGCCGATGCCCTCGATGGGATTCAGGGCGCCCTGGAGGACGTGGTAGCGGCCGGAGAACTCGCCGGTCTTCTCGACGGCGACGATGTCCCGGGGATCCTCGACCACGCATACCGAGGTGGCGTCCCGCCGGTCATCGAGGCAGATGGCGCACATGCCCCCCTCGGCGACGTTGAAACACCGGGTGCACAACGTGATGCGCTCTTTCACGTCGATGATCGACTGGGCCAGGCGGAGCGCGTCCTCCGGCGCCACCTTCAGGAGATGGAAGGTGATCCGCTGGGCCGACTTGGGCCCGATCCCGGGGAGCCGCCCGAGCTCGTCGATGAGTGACTGCAGCGGGCCGGAGAAGACCCCCACTACAGGATTTCCTCGGCGCCGGGGAACGCCTCGAGCACCCGGGCCTCGGCCGAGTTGGTGACCACCGCGCCCACCTCGGCGTCCCGGAAGCTCGCCATGTCCCCGGCGTCCTCGTCGTCGTCGCCGGGAACCGGGGCGCCGCCGGACGGCGGTGAGGCCTGCACCAGCGGGGTGGGTATCCCCCGGCCGGTTCCGGCCGGGGCGCCGTCCTCCGCCCGACCGCCGGCCTGACCCTCGACCACCAGCGACAGCTCCACCGGCAGCCCGAAGTACTCGGTGAGCGCCGGCTCGACGTCCCCCCGGATGGCCTCGCAGCGCTCGCGGTGGGTGTCGTTGGGCAGACCGAACACCGCCCTGCCGTCTCCGGCACCGATGAACCTGCCCGCCTGGTAGAGGGCCTTGGCCTTGGGCCGCAGGCGTCCGAGGATGTGGTCGCCCCAGGCCTGGACCAGTTGGTCGCGGGTCGGGAACCCCCGGGCGGAATCCGGTGCCGCCTCGGAACGGGTCGGCGGGCCGGCGGGCGGCGGGGGGCTCGCCGGACTGGCGTCGGAACCGGCCGGGGGAGGGTCGGCCGGGGCGGCCGTCGGGGCCGAGGGTGCCGGCGGGGCCGACTCCCGCTGTACCGCGCCCACCGTCTTGCGGGCCGGGGTCGGGGTCGGAGGCGCACCGGTGGCGCCGACCGGATCGGGCGTCACCGGCGGGGTCGTGGGTGACGGCGCCACCGCCGGAGCCGGGGGGGAAGCGGGTGCACCGCCGTCCCCCGGCTGACGTCCGAGCCGCTCGAGCCGTTCGATCCGGACCAGCATCGCCTCGGGTGACTCGTCGGCCTCGGGGTGGGCCAGACGGACCAAGGCCACCTCGAGGTTGACCCGGGCATCGAGGGCCTCGCGCATGTCGACCTGGGACCGGCCCAACACCTCGATGGATCGCACCAGGGCCGGGAGCCCCAGCCGTTCGGTCACCTCGCCGATGGTGTCCCGCTCGGTCTCGACCACCCCGGCCAGTTCGGGGGCAACCAGGGCCAGAAAACCCTGACGGAGGAGATCGATGAGATCACCGGTCAGCTGTTGGGGGCTGAACCCGGCCGAGGTGAGGTGGGCCACCGCGGCCAGGGCCCGGCCGGCATCCCGCTCGGCCAGGGCTTCGACGATTTCATCCAGTTCGGGGAGGTCGTCCTCCACGGTGTCCGAGGTGGCGGCCTGATCGAGCACCGAGAGTGCGTCCCGGGCCGATCCCCGACCCCGGCGGACGGCGACGTCGATGGCCTCATCGCCCACGTCGAGCTGGGCGTCCCGTCGCACCTGGTTGAGGAGTTCTCCGAGAGTGTCGGCCCCCAACAGGCGGAACTCGTAGTGCTGGGTGCGGCTGCGGATGGTGGGGAGGACCTTCTGGGGATCGGTGGTGGCCAGCACGAAGATGACGTGCGGCGGGGGTTCCTCCAGGGTCTTCAACAGGGCGTTGGACGCCGGCGTCGACAACATGTGGACCTCGTCGACGATGTACACCTTCTGCCGTCCCGGACTTCCGAGGGCGGCCCGGGACACCAGGTCCCGCATGGCGTCGACCCCGTTGTTGGAGGCGGCGTCGAGCTCATGGACATCGAGGGAGGTCCCCTTGGCGATCTCGATGCAGGAGGAGCACTCGCCGCACGGCTCACCGTGACGCAGGTCGGTGCAGTTCAGCGCCTTGGCCAGGATCCGGGCCGTCGAGGTCTTACCGGTCCCCCGCGGGCCGCTGAACAGGTAGGCATGCGCGGTCCGCCCGTCCCGGACCGCATTGCGGAGAGCCAGCACCACGTGATCCTGACCCTTGACTTCTGCGAAGGTCGAGGGGCGGAAGCGGCGGTACAGCGACTGATACGGGGTGCCGTCCGGGATCGCGTCCAGGTTGTCGTCTTGGAGGTCGGCCACGTCGAGGGAGCCTATCGGGCGACGGAAGCGACAAAGCCCCGGCGTTCGGTGCGGCGGCCAGGTTGACTACGGCACACGGCCTGTCCCGCTGAGAGCTGCTGCCTTCCGACCCTGACTCGATTCACGGGGGACCGTTGCGCAGGACCCGGCCACCGCACCGAACGTCGGGACCGGGGACAGCGTAGTGCCCGCTGCCCATGGCCCGGGTGGCGGCCGGTGGCCGTGGGGCGGCGGAGTAGCCTGTCGGGGCTGTACACGCCTCCGCCTCGGGATTCCCGAGCCTCAGCGGTGGCGTTCCGACCGGAGGCGTGCGAGAGCGGCCGAATCGGCACGATTGGAAATCGTGTGTGGGGAAACTCACCGTGGGTTCAAATCCCACCGCCTCCGCCCCATGTTGAGCAACGCGCCCGTAGGGCTCCTCGATGATGACGCGGCCATGGAGTTGGCCCTGGCCGAGGCCGGGATGGCCGAGCTCCACGACGACGTCCCGGTGGGGGCGGTGACCCTGGTCGGCGGCCGGGTGATCGCCGCCCGGCACAACGAGCGCGAGCTGAAGGGTGATCCGACCGCTCATGCCGAGATGCTGGCCCTGGCCGACACCGCCGCGGCGCTGGGCACCTGGCGGCTGGCCGAGGTGACCCTGGTGGTGACCCTCGAGCCCTGCCCGATGTGC
>DASZNG010000191.1:0-7494 GCA_035551535.1 Acidimicrobiales bacterium
GATCCACGAGGACTCCGGCCCGGCCAAGAACCTCACCGCCGAGGCGATGTCCTCGACGGTACCCAGCCGGCTGATGGGCATCTCGGCGAGATAGTCGTCGAGCAGCGGGCCTCCGGCGGTGATCGGAGCCATCAACTCGTCATCCACGATCCCCGGCTGCACCGTGTTGACCCGGATGCCGGAACCGCCCAGCTCCTCGGCGGCGCATCTGCACAACATGTCGATCCCCGCTTTGGCGGAGCCGTAGGCCCAGAGGTAGCGGTGTGGGAAAGCTCCGGCGCCAGACGACATCCCGATGATCGATCCGCCGGGGGCGCGGGCGCCATCGACGCCGGTCCCCACGCCGGCGACCATCAACGGCGCCCCGTGTTTGATGCACAGGAAAGTGCCGATGAGATTGAGATCGACCGTCGCCCGCACCTGTTCCAGATCGGCGCCGATGATCGGACCCATGTGGTGGGCGCCACCGGCGTTGGCGAAGAGGATGTCGAGCCGGCCGCGTTCCTCCGCGGCGACGCCAATGGCGCGGGCGATCTGTTCCTCGTTGGTGACGTCGGCCACCACGTAGCGGGCGGTCCCGGCAGCCGCACCGGATCCGGCCGCCGACGATGCGGCCACCGTCGACAGGTGCGCCACCGCTGGTTGCAGCCTTTCTTCGGTGCGTCCGCAGATGGTCACGTGGGCACCATCGGCCACCAGGCGCTCGGCGGTCGCCAGCCCGATGCCGCTGCCACCCCCGGTGACCAGGGCCGCCAGCCCGGCGATGCCCGTCCGCTCTGCGTTCCCACCGACCATTTCGTTGCCCTTTCCTAGCCACCCGAACGGATGCGCCCGTGGTGCCGCGGTCCCTTCTTGTGCCCCCCAGATCGACGATTCGACGTCCGTGCTACACAATGACCGGTTGGCTGGCGCATGATACGGCTCCGGGCCATCGCCCGGAGGCCCAGAGGGTTCGGAACGACGGGGAGACGCGGATGGCCGACAGACAACTGAATCTCGCCGACCTCTTCGAAGTCGTGGTGGACACCGTCCCCGACCGCGAGGCGCTGATCGCCGGACCGGCTCGACGGACGTATCGGGAGCTGGAGGCGCGGGCGAACCGGGTCGCGCACTGTCTCCAGGATCAAGGCATCAAGCCCGGCGCCCACGTCGGGATACTCGCCCACAACTGCGTCGAGTGGCTCGAGGTGATGATCGGTTGTTACAAGGCGCGGCTGGTGCCGATCAACCTCAATTTTCGCTACGTCGCCCCCGAACTCCGCTACGTCGTCGACAACGCCGACCTCCAAGCCCTGGTCTACGAACGAGCCCTGTCGGGGTTGGTGGCCGAGGCCCTGGCGCCGGCGGCGGACGCCTCCGGAGCCGGAGCCGAGAACGCGCCGGGCCTGCTCATCGTTGTCGAAGACGGTTCCGGTTCGGCGACCGACGTCGGATTTCCCACCGTGGAGTACGAGGCGGCCCTGGCGGCCGCCAGTCCCGAGCGCGACTTCGGCCCCCGTTCGGCCGATGATCGGTATGTCCTGTACACCGGGGGCACCACCGGGATGCCCAAAGGTGTCATGTGGCGGCAGGAGGACATCTTCTTCAGCGCCCTGGGCGGCGGCGGGTGGGGTCGACAGCCGATCGCCTCCGCCGAGGAATTGTCCGGAAGGCTGCCGCTCGACGATGCCAGTCGGATCGTGCTGTTGGTCGCCGGTCCGATGATGCACGGCAACGCCCAGTGGGTGGCGTGGAATGCCCTGATGATGGGCGGGACCGCCGTCCTCTATACCTCCCACCGGTACGACGCCGATGAGATCTTGAGGCTCGTGGGTGACGAGGGCGTGATGTCGATTGGACTGGTGGGTGACGCCATGGCCCGCCCGCTGGTGGAGGCACTGGCCAACGCCGCCCCGGGGACCTACGACACCTCGACGTTGGCGGCGGTGGGATCGGGTGGGGCCATGTTCTCCAGGCCGGTCAAGGACGAGCTTGTGCAACAGCTGCCCAACATCATGATCCGGGACACGTTCGGTTCGAGTGAAAGCGGGGCCCAAGGGGCGGTCGAGACCGGCGCCACCGGGCCCCGGTTCGCCATGGGCCCGGAAACCACCGTGCTCGATGACGATCTCCGGCCTCTGACCCCCGGGGACGGCCGGATCGGCCGACTGGCCAGGACCGGCCGGATCCCGCTCGGCTACTTCAAGGACGAAGCGAAGACGGCGGCCACCTTCCCGGTCGACGCCGCTGGCGTTCGCTGGTCGGTGCCCGGGGACCTGGCCACCGTCGAAGCCGACGGGACCATCACGGTGCACGGCCGGGGCTCCGCCTCGATCAATTCCGGGGGAGAGAAGATCTTCCCCGAAGAGGTCGAAGCCGCAGTGAAGGCTCACCCTGCCGTGTACGACGCCATCGTCGTGGGTATCCCCGACGAGCGGTTCGGTGAGCAGGTTGCGGTCGTGCTGCATGGCAAACCCGGAGCCGAGGACCTGACCCTCGAGAGCCTGCAGACCCACTGCCGATCGTTGATCGCCGGGTACAAGGTTCCCCGGCGGATGCTCCTGGTCGACGAGATCCCCCTCACCGCCGCGGGCAAGCCCGACGCCAAGGCGGCCAAGGCCCTCTTCTGACCCCGGCCACCCGGCCAGCCGTCTGACCCGGCCGCTTCCGCTTCGCCACCGGTCGGCTCACCCCGCCGCCCTTCACGGCACCGCCGACAGGTGGGCCTCGACCACGGCGGCGATACCGGCGATCACCCGATCGACGGCGGCGGCGAGAATCCCGCGGGTGATGTCGACCGATCGGTGCTCCCCGGCTTCGGGCCACAGCCCGACGACCCGGGCCGGCACCGGCCGGGTTGGTGACCGCAGGGACGCCACCAGGGCCAGGAATCCGAGCTCGGTCTCCCACCCGTTCGCCGGTATCCCGCTCGCCACCGAGACCAGCGTCGTCCTGGGGGCGGGATCCGGGGACCCATCGCCACGTGCGGCTTGTAGTGGAATTCGCAGCTCGGACCGGCCCTTGAGCCGAACCGTCCTCGCCGCCGGGCAGGTCCATTGGTCGTCCGGTCCTCCGAGTCGGATCGAGGAGCCGAAGGGCTGCCAGTCGATCGATGACCACAACGCCGTCGCCCAGGTCGCGGCTTCGGCCAGCACGGCCGACCGGGCCGCCGGGCTCAGGGCGGCCATCCACGGCTCCCAGTGGAAGGTTCGCCATCCGGTCCGGCCCCACTCGGCCACCGCGTCGTCGGCAACGGGTCCAACCGCCTCCCCCGGAGTCGAGTGGCGGCGCTGGAAGCAGGCCTCGATGGCCGCCAGGCCCAATGATCGCCGAACGAACGCCGGTTTCCAGGAGAAGGGCTCTTCCGGTGCGGCCAGCGTCTCCGGATCCCGATCGGCTCGCCGGAGAAGAGGCAGGGTGACCACGATCTGATCGCCGGCCGGCAGCTTCTCGACCAACGCCGGAACCGCACCGAGCAGCTGCTGACGCAGGCGCTGGCGATCACCCGGATCGACCGGGGGCCCCGGAGCCGCCAGGAGCTTCGCGGTCAGCTCCTGGGCGCGAGTCACTGCCCACCGCCCCCGGTCGTGACCACCGCCCGCCGCCGGCCCGACCCGCCGGCTCCGGCCGCGACAACCTTCCCCGCTCGGCTCGTCGCAGGTCCGGACACCTGTCCTTCACCGGTCGGGCGGCAGAGTGCCCCGATCCCGGCGGCGGTCCGCCGGGCGGCGGAGGCCAGCAGCTCATCGCTCACCGGGTCGACATCCAATTCCCCGGTCCGGGTGTAGTAGGTCGCGACGGCGAACGGGGGAGCCGGGCTCCTCAGGGTCTCCACCAGCGCGTAGAAGTGGAGGTCGCTTCGATGGTCGGCTCGTCGTGCTCCCGACTTGACCTCCACGATGGCGACGGAAGCAACGTTGAGCCCCGGCCGCCCGATGGCCAGGTCGACCCGACCCGACAGTTCGATCGATCCGTCGGCGAGCCCGACCCGCATGGGGACCTGGGTGCGGGGGAGCCACGACGGGTCCAATCGGGGCCACCGCGCCACCAGGTCGAGGCATTGACGATCCACCTCCGCCGTCAACGCCCCCCGTTCGGTCGGAGACAGGTTGTCGATCCAGGTGACCAGCTCCCCTTGTCGGTCATCGAGCACCAGGGCATCCAGCCCGTCTGCCATCGGGTCCCCGATCGACCCGGTCGTCACCAGCTGTCGGAACAGCCCGTCGATGAGGGCGCCGCACGCCATCGGCACGGTGAATGACGGCGCCGGGCCGGTGCCGGCTCCGAGGTCCGAATCTCGGTCGAGCGCCCGGGTCAACAGGTCTTTGGTGACGACCAGCGGCGTACGGGAGCCGGGGCCTGAGGGTTGGCCGCCACTTCCCCGACCAACGACCGATCCCGGACCGGGCCGGTGTTCGACGATGTCTCGAAGTCGCGCCACCCGTTCGGGGTCGGCCAGGGGGCGGGGCCGCCCGGTGACCCGGAGCCGGTCGAGGAGGGCGTCCCTGGCCAGAGGGGTCCAGCCCGTCGCAATAGACGGAGCCGACCGGGCCGGTCCCCGATCCGCCATTCCGAGCCTGGGGTCCTCTCTGCCGACGTCGATCACAACCATGGGGAGAAGTCTTGCCAACGGATGTGACAGTCGGTCGTGGCAGGTGCGCTATAGCCTTTCGACAATGATCCCGGCCGCCGCCAACACGCTGTTCGCTGTCGGATTCACCCTGTTTGTCGTGGCCTTTCTGATCCTGACCGTGCTGGTGGTTCGCTTCACCCTCAGACGTGGGCGGATCGCCCGGCAGGAATGGCTGGTCCGCCAGGAAGTTCAGCTGGACGGAGACGGCGCCGCACTCGGCGAGGCGGAACACCCCCGGCCTCCACTCACCGCGCTGGTCATGGCCGGAGGCGGCACCCGGGGAGCCAGCCAGGTGGGGATGCTCGAGGTGCTGGCGGAAAACGGATTTGTCCCCGACCGCATCTACGGCGCCTCGGTCGGAGCCATCAACGGGGCAGCCTTTGCCGGCGATCCGACGGTTGCCGGTGTCGAGCGGATGGCCAACATCTGGCGGGGAATCACCGGGGATGACGTCTACCCGTCGCGGTTCGTCCATGGACCCTGGCAGTACTTGCAGCAGCGCGATTCGATCCATCCCAACACCGGGCTCCGGAAGATCATCGAGGCCGGGATCACCTACGACCGGCTGGAGGACTCCACCATTCCCTTTGAGGTCGTGGCCACCTCGATCACCGACGGACGGGAACGCTGGCTGGTGTCCGGACCCGCGGTGGAAGCGATCTTGGCCTCCGCCGCCGTCCCGGCGATCTTCCCCTCGGTGGAGATCGACGGCGATCGCTTGGTCGACGGCGGGGTCGTCGACAACGTGCCGATCAGCCGGGCCATCGATGCCGGTTGCACCCGGATCTTCGTGCTCCTTTGTGGGCCGCTGACCTTCACACCCCCGCCGTCAAAGCGCCCGGTCGAGGTGATGCTCAGCGCGCTGTTCATCTCCGTCCACGCCCGGTTCAGCCGGGAGTTGGCCCGGCTTCCCGACGGGGTCGAGGTCATCGTGTTCGCCGGTGACGGTAGTTCGCAGCGTGACTACGCCGACTTCTCGGGCACCGACGCCCTGATCGAAGCCGGCCGCACCGAGGCCACCGAAGTCCTGCGGCGGCATGGGCTCACCAATCCGGTGCAACAACCTCGGGCCCACCCTCCGGCATCGGAACCTCCAGCATCACAGGCCCCGTCATCAGAATCGCCGGCATCAGAATCTCAAGAGGTCCCCACCATCCCGCCGGAGCGGACCTCGGAAGACCTGACCACCCACTGACGCTTTGCCATCGGCTAGCCAGCCAATCAACCCGAACCCGAGCCTGGCGCCCGCCCGCACCGGAGGGCGGAGGGGTCCTCAGGATCCGAGGTTGAGGGGCAGCCCCAGGGCCTTGGTCAACCCGTTGACCGCGCTGTTGGTCGAGGAGAACGGGCTGCTGGTGCTGGTTCCCGTGGTCGGCGTGGCCGCGGAGCCGGTGGTACTGGTTCCGGTCCCGGCGCTTGTCGCACCCGCACCCGTACTCGCGCCGGGCACCGTGAGCGCGCCTCCGATGGTGCTCTCGGCCCCGCCGACGATGGCGCCGACGCTGGGGCTGATGGCCCCGGCCACGCCGGTGGCCGCCGACCCGACACCGTCGATGGCGCCGCCGATGGGCCCGCCGATGGCCGAGCCGAGATTGCTGACCGCGCCCGGTCCGTCACCGGCGGAGGCCACCGTGTTGAGGATGCTGCCGATGCCGAACTCACCCAGGCCGAAGGGTCCGGCCGGGCCCGTGGGTCCGACCGAGGAACTGGTTCCGCCTCCGGAGCCACCCGATCCGGCCACCGACCCGGTCGATGTCGCACCCGTCGCCCCCGTACCCGTCGACGATGCGGTGTGGGG
This sequence comes from Acidimicrobiales bacterium, assembly GCA_035551535.1. Classification (GTDB taxonomy): domain Bacteria; phylum Actinomycetota; class Acidimicrobiia; order Acidimicrobiales; family RAAP-2; genus DASZIT01. The sequence continues at coordinate 6,411 of DASZNG010000191.1, forward strand.
CGACCCGCTGGCGCTGACGATCGGTGAGGCCAAAGCCGGCAGCACGGTGACGATCGGTGACGGGTTCGAGGATCCGGAATCGGCCAACGGGCCGCCGGCGACCGGAAGCATAAGGACGGTCCCGACACTGATGGCCACCGCACCGGTGGCGGCGGCCACCGACGGGCCGAAGACTCCGAGGGCACCGGATCCGAAATCGCCGAAGGCACCGGACCCGAGGGACGCCACCGCGTTCTTGGTGCCGTCGACCGCGTGGCTGACGCCGTGTTTCATGGCCTTGGGCAGACGAGCCACGGCGCGGGCCGGGAACACCACCAAGAAGCCGATGAGCGCTCCGACCTTGCCCTTTGCCTCGTCGAGAATCAGGAACTCCCGCTTGAGGGCTTGACGAGCCCTCCACAGCAACGTCTCCACCGCGGTGACGCCGACTCCCTCGTGCTCGGCGATCTGTCGATAGGACCACTCGGAGCCCTCACGCATCTGGAGCACCCGTTGGTGCCGGGTCGACAGCTGTCCGAAGGCGGTGGCCACCATCTTCGAGTCGACCTCGTGGAGGACGGCGTCCTCGGTGTCATAGGTCCCGGGGTCGGCATCGGTGATGCGCGACTCCTCGACAGGGGTGAGCCGAGACCGGCGTCGGAGGGTGTCGACGCAGAGGTTGGCGGCGATCACCGTCAACCACGGATAGAAGCGGCGCTCCCCGGCGAAACGGGGGAGGGCGCGCCACGCCCGCACGAACGACTCCTGGACGACGTCTTCCGCGTCGTGGGCCTGCCCCAGACGTTGCATGCAGAATCGGTACAGCCGCCGTTGATAGCGGAGATAGAGCTCGTCGAACGCGGCACGGTCCCCGGCCTGGCAACGCTCCACAAGAATTCTGTCACGGGTGACGTCAACAGATCCGTCGCGGGACGGCGCCTGTGCGGGGGCATGGGTGTGGCGGAGGCTCTCGGTAAATCGATCAACCTGCTCGACGTCATCGTGCCGGAGCGCCATGCGTCCAACCTCCCCACTCGATCCCCGTTAACCCCGTTATAGGTTTCTCATCCCGTCCGACTCCCGGAATCAGCTCCACCTTGACCCC
>DASZNG010000192.1:0-3154 GCA_035551535.1 Acidimicrobiales bacterium
TGACCTGACCGGCGCCCGTCTGCCGGGCGGAGAGGATGGCGGCCACCATCCCGAAGGCCAGCAGCATGCCGCCGCCGCCGAAGTCGCCGACCAGGTTGAGCGGCGGGACCGGCTTCTCGCCCTCCCGGCCGATGGGGTCCAACGCCCCGGCCAGGGCGATGTAGTCGATGTCGTGACCGGCGGCCACCGCCATCGGACCGGTCTGGCCCCACCCGGTCATCCGGCCGTAGACCAGCTTGGGGTTGCGGGCCAGGCAGATCTCCGGGCCCAGGCCCAGGCGTTCGGCCACCCCAGGGCGGAAGCCCTCGGTGAGCCCGTCGGCCGACTCCACCAGCCGCAGGACCAGCGCCACCCCGTCGGCGTGCTTGAGGTCGACGGCTACCGACCGGCGTCCGCGATTCAGCAGGTCGACGTGGGCATCCTGGTGTGGCGGGTAAGTGGCCCGGTCGGACCGGTCGATCCGGATGATGTCGGCCCCGGCATCGGCCAGCATCATCCCGGCGAACGGGGAGGGCCCGATGCCGGCCAGCTCGATCAACCGGACCCCCTCGAGCGGGCCGCTCATCGCCGATCTCCCGCGTCGGTGCTGCCACGGGGATGAGGGGTCGCGGGAGATGGATGGGAGTCGGCCATCCAGGGATCGTGGCTGCTCCAGCGGTCGCCGGTCAAATGCGTCGCTCCCCGATCAGGACTGGCAAACCCCATCCCCGCTCCGGAACACCGCGTCGAGCCATCGGTGACCCGGCGGTACTGTTCGGATTGCCCCCGGATGGCCGAGGGTCGGCGCACCCGGAGGAGACGACATGGGCCTGGCCCGACGAGCGACTGGACCCGGCCGGGTCAACCTCGTCGGCGACCACACCGACTACAACCGGGGATTGGCCCTCCCGATCGCCATCGATCTGCGCACCACCGTCGAGTTCACCCCGACCGGGTCGCCACACCTCGCTTTCTTCTCCACCCTCCATCGAGACGGGATCACCCTTCCCCTCGAGGTGCCGGCCGATTCCGAGGCGCTCGCCGGCCTGGAACCGCCCTGGGCCCGGCTGGTCGGCGCGGTCCTGGCGCTGGTCAAACCCGAAACCGGCGGGGTGTGCCGGATCATGACCAACCTCCCGGTCGGCTCCGGCCTGGCGTCGAGCGCCGCCCTGGCCACCGCGCTGGCCCGGGTGTTCGGCGCCACCGGGTCGGCGATCACCCTCGCCCGGTTGTGCCAGCGCGCCGAGCACCTCTGCGGGGTACCGGTCGGGATGATGGACCCCCTGGTCTGCTCGGGCGGGAAGGCCGGAACGGCTTCCCTCATCGACTTCTCGGTGCTCTCGGTCGCCTACGTGACGGTCCCCGAGGACGCCGAGATCGTGGTCGTCGACTCCGGGCAGCCCCGGGCCCTCCGGGATTCCGCCTACGCCGAGCGGGTGGCCGAATGCGAAGCGGCGGCCGCCACCATCGGCCCGCTGGGTCTCGCCGAGGAGTCCGACGTCTCCCGGCTGCGGGACCCACTCCTCCAGCGGCGGGCCCGCCACGTGGTCAGCGAGTGCCGGCGGGTCCGACAGGTGGCTGAGGCTCTCACCTCGGACCACCTGTGGGCGGCCGGGGCCTACATGACCGAGAGTCACCGGAGCCTGGCCGGGGACTTCGAGGTGTCCACTCCGGCCCTCGACGCCCTGGCCGATCACCTGAGATCGATCGACGGCGTCTACGGCGCCCGGATGACCGGGGCCGGCTTCGGCGGAACGGTCGTGGCCCTGAGTCGGACCGGCGCCATCGACGTCGACACCCTCGCCACCCCGGCTTGGAAGGTCACCGCCTCCGACGGCGCCGCCCGCTAGATCGCGGCTTCAGCCAGCCCGGGTTGGTGCCGACAACTACGGGTATGGGGAGAATGCGGCGGAGAGCCACGGGCGCGCCCTCACCCACCTCGGGGGCGCACAGGCGGTACACCAGCGGTCTGGTCGCCGGCCTGCTCACATGCGTCTCATTGCTGGCGCTGCCGCCGCTGGCGGCGTCCGCCGGCCCGCCGCAGCTCTCGACGGTCGTCGTTCCGGACGCCCTTCCCGGGATGGTCGTCTCTCCGCCCGGCATCACCAACGGCCCGCTGAATCAAGCCAACGTCAACCTCTTCAACGCCGGACCCACCGAGACGGCCGCCATCAACCAGCAGCTGACCAACGGCGACATGAGCGGCTACCTGCGGGCCTGGGCCCAACCAACCGCCAGCGGGGACGGAGCCGTCATCATCGCCTTCGCCTTCAAGGACGCCACCAGGGTGGCGGGGTTTCTCGGCGACTTCAACTCCGGGGTCAGGGAATCGGGGGCTTCCAGCTTCTCCGTTTCCCAAATCCCGGGGGCGTCGGGGTTCTCGGATCAGATCTCCGATTCCGGCGCGCTGGTGGCGGTCGACGCCGTGACGTTTGCCCGGGGAAACATCATCTTTTGCGTGGAGCTGGTCTCCCCGTCCGCCGACCTTGCCTCCCGCGACGCCATCGCCTTCGCCGCCCGGCAGGCCGCCAACGCGCCCGGAGTTGCCGCGGGACCGGTGGCACCATCGGCCTCACGGGTAAATGCTTCCAACCGAGCGGGTCAGATCATCGGGTTTGTCGTCGGCGCCGCCATCCTGATCGGATTGGTCGCTCTCCTGGTCTTCCTGGTCCGACGGCGGAAGCGTCGCTTCACCATCGATACCTCGTACCCCGGGATCGTCTCCCACGGGTTCTCGCCGTATAACCCACCGGCGTCGTACCTTCCCCTGGCATCGTTCGCTCCGCCGGTGTCGTACCAACCGCCGGCTCTGACGCCGATGCCGATACCTTCGCTGGCTCCGGATCCCCTGCCCGGCTGGTATCCCGACGGGGGCGACCACTACCAGCAGCGATTCTGGGACGGACACCGCTGGACCCACTGCATGCGATGGAACGGTTCATCCTGGGTGGACGTCCCGACGATGTCGCCGACCTGAAATCGCCCGCACCTGACCGACGCGCCGGCGGCCTAGAGGAAACCCGGGGGTTTCGGCCGGGGCGTCAGCCGGCGGGCGATCACCCGCCGGAGGATCACCGGCTTCCGCACGTCTCGGAAGATCCGGATGTCGTCGTCACCGTGGAGGGCGACCTCGAGGTCACCGGTGCCGAGCATCCGTCGGAACAGCGACTGCCGG
>DASZNG010000193.1:0-2249 GCA_035551535.1 Acidimicrobiales bacterium
TCGAGATCGGCGGGCGAGTAGCCCATCGTCATCCCGGCCAACTCGTCGATGGCGGCCTCCGACGAGAGGTCCTCCACGTGGCTCTTCTTGGCCAGGTAGTAGGCGATGATGTCGGATCGGCCGGCCCGGCCGGGCAGGCCGAAGTAGATCGACCGGTCGAACCGACCCGGACGGATGAGGGCGGGGTCGAGGTCGTCGCGGCGGTTGGTGGCGGCCACCACCAGGACATTGGGCCGCTCCAACGCGGGTTTGGTCAACTGGTGGCCGGCGGAGAGGAACTTGTTGGCCAGGTCGACATAGATGCCGGCCAGGCGCTGGCCCTTGGTGGGTTCGTCGAAGCTCTGGAGTTGGACCAGCAGCTCGTTGACCACCCCGGAGACCCCCTGGGCGGAGCTGTTCGACATACCCTGGCGGGCCGAACCGATGGCGTCGATCTCCTCGATGAAACCGATGGCCCCGCCTTCGGCCCGGGCGTAGCGACGCAGGGCTCGGAAGTAGCTGCGGATCTTGCGATTGGTCTGTCCGTAGAACATCGACTGGAACGAGCTCGACGAGACGAACAGGAACGGGACCCCGGCGTCTTTGGCCATGGCTTTGGCGGTGAAGGTCTTGCCGGTCCCGGGAGGACCTTCGAAGAGGAGTCCCCGGCGGGGGGCGCCGCCCATGTGGTCGCGGAACGCCTGGTGGCCGAGAAACAGATTGATGGTGCGGCTGACTTCGGCCTTGTTCGAGTCGATCCCCACCACGTCGTCGAGGCCGACGTCGAGCTGGTCGGGACGGTAGAGGATATGGGGAGACTTTCCCGCGCCGAGCAACGGGGCGAGCATGACCACCATCAGGACCAGGATCAAGACTCCGGCCGGGACCATCGGGGCCATGGAGGCGGGGATGTGGGGCATGCCGACCAGCCAGTGGCCAGTCAGGTCCCGGTAGGCGAAGAACCCGAGCGGGATGAGCAACAGGGCCGACGTGCGCTTCAGACGGGACCGGCGGTGGTGCTCTTTGGCCCGGGCCACGTCGACTCCCCGGGTGGCGTTCCCCGGGGTCAGCAGCCCGGCGACCGCATAGCCGGCCGTCGCCGGCGCTCCAACCGCCGACCTGGCGGCGTGGATGTTCCCAGCGGCGTTGTCGTCGGAATTGGAGCCCGAAGGCCCCGTAGTTGGCTCTTGCATAGATGACTCCCTCATCTTCGCGTCGCCCCCTGCCATGGTAATCGTGGGCGATCTCACAAAGGAACGGCGCTCGAGGAAGAACCTTGTCTTATTACTCCCGGTATCTGCCGGGACTCGGGGTGATCGGCGATGAGGCGCGACGCCAGAGCGCAACGATCAGGGCAGCTCAGAAGCAGATTCGTCCTGGTGGTCGACCGAAACGGGGGCGACCCCAACCGACGGCGGGGCAGGGTCGCAAGCCGCAGATGACCCGGATCAGTGGCGGATGGCCCTCATGGCGTCGACGACCGGTACACAGTCGTCCGGCCATCCCCCCGGTCGGGAGAGCCCGTCGTCCCCACGTGACGAGCTGGCCTGCTCGATCAGCTGGTTCCGCAGGTACTCCTGCAGGGATTGGTGCGCAGCCGCGGCACGACGCCGGAGGACCGCATGGGTGTCGGTCGGTACGTCTTTGATTTGCACGCTGGGCATACGGCCACTATCGCGCCGCCGCCGCCGGCAAAAAAGTGACTGGCGGGTAACGCTGCGTGACCTGCGACGGCGACGCCCGGACCGACGACCTCCCGGCCCGGTCGGAGATATCGCCCGGGTCGGCGCCGGTCGAATCCGGCCGATTTGCCGGTAGCGTGGGGGGAGTGACACCGGCGGGCGGCCACGGCAGCGAGGCTCGTGCGGGGTCCGCCGGGAGGGCCGGCGTCCCCGCCCTACCGCTCCACCTGGCCAAACCCATCCTCCACCGGGCGGAACTCGAAGCCCGGCTCGACCTGTGGGCGCCGGTCACCATGGTGAGGGGAAAGCAGGGCCTCGGCAAGACCGTCCTGGTGGCCAGTTGGCTCGACCGGCAGCCGGACGACGCGGTGGTGCCGGTCTGGCTCCGAGCCGGAGACCGGCCCGACGGCCTGCAGTCGTGGATGGACCTGCTCGACCAGGCGTTCTCCGCCGCCGGACTGGCCTTCGCCGATCCCGGGTTCGGCGCCGGGGAGGGCGTCCGGGTGGTCCTGGTCCTCGACGACTTCGACGCGGTGCACGATCCCGCCACCCTCCGGCGGCTTCTCCAGTTGGCCACCACCAGCCCCG
>DASZNG010000194.1:0-6548 GCA_035551535.1 Acidimicrobiales bacterium
CAGGTCGTCGCCTTCGACGTGGGCGACCGACACCGCCAGCCCGAGCTTGTCGGCCAGCTGCCTGACCTGTTCGGCGAGGCCGGCCGGGTTGAGGCCGCCGGCGTTGGTGACGACCTTGATGCCCCGGTCGGCACAGGTGCCGAGCACCTCTTCCATCTGGGTGAGGAAGGTGCGGGCCCACCCCTTGGTGGCGTCGCGTTGGCGGCCCTTCCAGAGGATGAGCATGGTCAGCTCGGCCAGCCAGTCCCCGGTGAGGAAGTCGATGGGGCCGCCCTCGACCATCTCCCTGGCCGCCGACAGCCGGTCGCCGTAGAAGCCGGAGCAGTTGGCGATGCGCACCGGCTCGGTCACTCGTCGGGGCCTTCCACCACCACCAGCACCCGGCCGGTCTCGACCTGGTCGCCCACCGCCACGCTCACTTCGCTGACCTTACCGGCGGCGGCGGCGTGGACGGCGTGCTCCATCTTCATGGCTTCGAGCACCACCAGCAGCTGGCCCGGCTTCACCTCGTCGCCGACCGCCACCGCCACCCGGACCACCCCACCGGGCATCGGCGCCAGCGAGGAACCCGGCGCCACGTGGCCCCCGGGGTCGGGGAACCGGTCGTGCTCGACCAGCACCGAGGCGCCGTCGGGACCGTCGACGAAAGCGGTGGCGGCCACCCGTTCGATCCGGTAGCGGCGGGTGATGCCCGCGGTGGTGAGGGCCACCATCTGCGGGGTGACCGACTCGACGTCGATGTCGACCGGGGTGCCGTCGATCTCCAATCGGGACAGCTGCCGTCCGGTCCGGTCGAGGTGATCGAACCGGTAACCCACCGCCACCTCCCCACCGTGGGAGTCGAAGGTGGCGGTCTGCAGCGCCGAGGGGCTGTTCCGGTACCCGGAGGGGATGGTCGGCTGCACCCTGGCCTCCGACCGGCGCCCGGCCTGGGCGCCCAGCGCCGCGGCCACCGCGTGACGTCGGGTGGCGGCATCGTCGGCCAGCGGATCGGTCAGGGTGTCGAAGCGGTCGAGGAAACCGGTGTCGGTGTCCCCCGACCGGAAGCTCGGGTGACGGAGGGTCCGCACCAGCAGGTCGCGGTTGGTGGTGACCCCGTGGATCCGGGCATCGGCTAACGCGGCGCCGAGGGCGGAAGCCGCCTCGTCCCGGGTCGGGGCGTGGACGATGACCTTGGCCAGCATCGGGTCGTAGTGGGGGCTGACTACCGAGCCCGATTCCACCCCGCTGTCGATCCTCACCCCCGGGCTGGCCGTCGGGATCTCGAACCGGTGGAGGGTGCCGGTGGACGGCAGCCATCCCGCCTCCGGATCCTCGGCGTAGAGACGGGCCTCGATGGCGTGGCCGACCGGACCCGCCGCCACCGCCGCGTGCACCTCGGCCGGCAGGCTCTCGCCCGAGGCGATCAGCAGCTGCATCCGCACCAGGTCGAGCCCGGTGACGGCCTCGGTGACCGGGTGCTCGACCTGCAGCCGGGTGTTCATCTCCAGGAAGTAGGGGTCGCCGTCGGCATCGAGGACGAACTCGACGGTGCCGGCATTGACATAGTCGACCGCCCGGGCCGCGTTCAGGGCCGCCTGGCTGAGCCGGGCCCGGAGGGTGGGGGTGACCGCCGGCGACGGCGCCTCCTCGATGATCTTCTGGTGCCGGCGCTGGATGCTGCATTCGCGCTCGAACAGGGCCACCGTTTCCCCGTGCTGGTCGCCGAGGATCTGCACCTCTATATGGCGGGGGTCGACCAGGTAGCGCTCGAGGAACACGGTGCCGTCCCCGAAGGCCGCCAGGGCCTCCCGGCGGGCCCCGGCCAGGGCCTCGGCCAGATCCTCGGGCCCGGCCACCACCCGCATGCCCCGCCCACCGCCGCCGGCCGAGGCCTTGACCAGCAGCGGCCAGCCCAGCTCCTCGATCTCCCCGGGGGCGGGGAGGTCGTCGTCGGTCACGGTGATCGACGGGAGAGTCGGCACCCCGGCGTCGCGCATCATCTGCTTGGAGAGGACCTTCGAGCCCATGGCGTCGATGGCGTCGGCCGAGGGTCCCACCCAGACGAGACCCGCCTCGGTCACCGCCCGGGCCGCGGTCCCCGACTCCGACAGGAAGCCGTAACCCGGGTGGACGGCGTCCGCCCCGCTCCGGGAGGCGGCCTCCAGGATGCGATCGACCCGGAGATAGGTGTCGGCCGGGGACACCCCCGGCAATCGGACCGCGAGGTCGGCCTCGCCCACGTGCGGGCTGTCGGCGTCGGCGTCGGAGTAGACAGCCACCGAGGTGATGCCCATGGCCCGGGCCGTACGCATGATGCGACGGGCGATCTCGCCGCGGTTGGCGACCAGCAGGGCACGAATAGGGGTGGGGGCGGGGGCAGCCATCAGGAGTCCGCCATCACATTCGGAAGACGCCGTAGCCACGGGTGCCCTCGATGGGCTGGTTGGCGATCACCGACAGGCAGATGCCGAGCACCGTCCGGGTGTCCCGGGGATCGATGATGCCGTCGTCGTAGAGGCGGGCGGTGAGGAACAGCGGCAGCGACTCCGCCTCGATCTGGGCCTCGACCATCTCCCGCATGGCGGCGTCGGCCTCCTCGTCGAACGGGACCCCCTTGGCCGCCGCCGACTGGCGGGCGACGATGGACAGCACCCCGGCCAGCTGGGTCGGGCCCATCACCGCCGAGCGGGCGTTGGGCCAGGCGAACAGGAAGCGGGGCTCGTAGGCCCGGCCGCACATGCCGTAGTTGCCCGCCCCGTAGGAGGCCCCGATGTTGACGGTGAGGTGGGGGACCGACGAGTTGGTCACCGCGTTGATCATCATGGCACCGTGCTTGATGATCCCCGCCTGCTCGTATTCCTTCCCGACCATGTACCCGGTGGTGTTCTGCAAGAAGATGAGCGGGACGTCGACCTGGTTGGCCAGCTGGATGAACTGGGTCGCCTTGTGCGCCTCCTGGGAGAAGAGCACGCCCCGGTGGTTGGCCAGGATGCCGACCGGGTAGCCGTGGATCGACGCCCACCCGGTGACCAGGCTGGATCCGTAGAGCGGCTTGAACTCGTCGAAGCGGGAGCCGTCCACCACCCGGGCCAGGACCTCCCGGGGATCGAAGGGGACCTTGGGGTCGGCCGAGGCGATGCCGAGCAGTTCGTCGGGGTCGTGGACCGGCGGGTCGGCGGGTTGGCTGGGCCCGGCCCCCCGCTTCCGCCAGTTGAGCCGGCTGACGATCTGCCGGCCGAGCCGGATGGCATCGGGCTCGTCGACGGCGAGGGCGTCGGCCAGGCCCGACACCCGGGCGTGCATGGAGGCGCCGCCCAGCTCCTCGTCGTCGGACTCCTCGCCGGTGGCCATCTTCACCAGCGGGGGACCGCCGAGGAAGACCTTCGAGCGTCCGTCGATCATCACGATGTAGTCGCTCATGCCGGGGACGTAGGCGCCGCCGGCGGTGGAGTTGCCGAACACCAGCGCCACCGTCGGCAGCCCGGCTGCCGATTGCCGGGTGAGATCCCGGAAGGCCCGCCCCCCGGGGATGAACAGCTCGGCCTGGGAGGGGAGGTCGGCCCCACCCGACTCCACCAGGTTGATGGTCGGGAGCCGGTTGGCCTGGGCGATATCCGAGCCCCGAGCCCCCTTCTTGAAGGTGAAGGGGTTCATGGCCCCGCCCCGGACGGTGGGATCGTTGGCCGAGATGTAGCACTCGACGCCCTCCACCACCCCGATCCCGGTGATCGAGGAGGCGCCCACGGTGAACTGGCTGCCCCACCCGGCCAGCGGGCAGAGCTCGAGGAAGGCGGTGTCCCGGTCGACGAGGAGCTCGATGCGCTCGCGGGCCGGCAGCTTGCCCCGTTGCCGGTGGCGCTCCACGTACTGCTCGCCGCCGCCGGCCCGGGCGATGGCCAGCTGCTCGTCGACCATCGCCACCGCGGCTTGGAGGGCGGCCCGGTTGGCCTGGTAGGCGTCCGAGGTCACGTCGACGGTGGTGGCGAGGGTGGGCATGGTGTCTACGGGGTTATCAAGGGTTTATGTCGGAAGAGCCGGATGTTCAGCATTTCTCCTCCGGACGTGGGAAGAATAGGCCGAATGAATAACGTGGCGTCCAACTCGCGGTACCGATGATGTCCCCGGAGGTCAGGTCATGGTGATTCGCACGTTTCCCCAGTCGTATCCCGATGAGTGGGGCGACGGCGATGACGCCTCGGTGTCCGGCCAGACGGGATCGGCCACCGGCCGACGTCCCGGCGGGTCCTCCCGCCCGCTGACCGCGGTGGTGCTGGCCGCCGGTGAAGGCACCCGGATGAAGTCGGCCCGCCCCAAGCCGCTGCACCGGCTGTGCGGCCGGCCCATGGTCCTCCACGTCCTCGACGCCCTGGCCGAGCTGTCGGTCACCCGGGTGGTGGTGGTGGTCGGCCACCGGGCCGAGTGGGTGACCAAGACGCTGGTCGAGCATGCGCCGGCGGGCATGGCCATCGAGTTCGTCGAGCAGGTCGAGCAGCGCGGCACCGGCGACGCCATGTCGGTGGCCCTCACCGGGCTGCCGGACGACGAGGGCGACGAGGAGAGCGACGTGGTGGTGCTCCCCGGCGACACCCCGTTGCTACGGCCGACCACCCTGGCCCGGCTGGTCCGCGCCCATCGGGACTCGGAGGCGGCGGCCACGTTGCTGACGGCCGAGCTCGACGACCCCACCGGCTACGGCCGGGTGGTGCGGGGCCGCAACGACAGCGTGGCCCGGGTGGTGGAGCAGGGTGACGCCACCGAGGAGGAGCTCGAGGTGAACGAGATCAACACCTCGATCTACTGCTTCCGCCGGGGTGTGCTGGCGCCGTCGTTGCGCCGGCTGAGCCCGGCCAACGCCCAGGGGGAGTACTACCTCACCGATGTGGTCGGGGTGCTCTACGAGGCCGGGCACAACGTGGGCTCGATGGTGGTGACCGACACCATGGAGGTGGCCGGGGTCAACGACCGGGCTCAGCTGGCGGTGGCCGAGGCCGAGCTGCGCGACCGGATCAACGAGCGGTGGATGCGGCGCGGGGTGACGATGTGGGACCCGGAGCGCACCTACATCGACGCCGACGTGCAGCTGGCCACCGACGTGGTGCTGCTGCCGGGGGTCATCCTGCAGGGCGCCTGCGAGATCGCCGAACATGCCGAGATCGGCCCCAACTCCCACCTGGTCGACACCACCGTGGCCGAGGGCGCGGTGGTGATGGCCAGCGTCTGCCGCCGGTCGGTGATCGGGCCCGACGCCAAGGTCGGGCCGTTCGCGGTTCTGGCCGAGGGCTCGGAAATCCCCGCCGGTGCGGTGGTGGGCGCCGCCGGTGCCACCGGCCAGGTGGCGCCGGGCCTGACACCCGGCCGGGCACGGGGCCTGACACCCGGCCTGGCACCCGAAGCGCCCAGCGGGCCGGGCGCGGCGGCGGCCGACGACCGGGGAGATCCGGCGCGGTAGCGTCGGGCCATGGAATTCACTCCCCGCCGGCGTATCGAGTTGGTCTCCGGACGATCGCATCCGGAGCTCGCCCAGGAGATCGCCGACCAGTTGGACGTGGAGCTGGGTGAGGCGAACCTGCGGGAGTTCTCCAACGGCGAGATCCACTGCCGCTACGGGAAGTCGATGCGGGGCAGCGATGTGTTCATCATCCAGACCCACTGTGGCCCGGTCAACGACTCGATCATGGAGCACCTGATCATGATCGACGCGGCCAAGCGAGCGTCGGCCAAGCGGATCACCGCGGTCTGCCCCTACTACGGGTACTCGCGCCAGGACCGGAAGGCCACCGGCCGTGAGCCGATCACCGCCAAGCTGGTGGCCGACATGCTGTCGGTGGCCGGAGCCGACCGGGTGGTCAGCGTGGATCTCCACTCCGGCCAGATCCAGGGATTCTTCGATGTGCCCTTCGACCACCTGACTGCGGCCCCGGTACTGGTCGACTACCTGCGGTCCCAGGGGACCCAGGACCTGGTGGTGGTGGCCCCCGACGCCGGCCGGGTGAAGGTGGCCGAACGGTTCAGCCAGCACCTGTCCTCGGATCTGGCCGTGGTCCACAAGCGGAGGCCGAGCGGTTCCAACAACGAGGTGGAGGCGCTCCAGGTGGTGGGGGACGTCTCCGGCCGGCAGTGCGTGTTGATCGACGACATGATCGACACCGCCGGGACCATCGTGGCCGCCGCCGACCTGCTCATCGAACGGGGAGCGGCCGAGGTGTGGTGCATGGCCACCCACGCGGTGCTGTCCGACCCGGCGGTGGACCGGCTGAAGAACTCCGCCCTCACCAAGGTCGTCGTCACCAACACGGTGCCCGTCCCGACCGAGCACCAATTCGACAAGCTCGAGGTGCTGTCGGTGGCCAAGCTCATCTCCGACGCCATCGGCGCGGTGTTCGAGGACACCTCGGTCTCGGAGATCTTCGGCGGCGAGAACCTGGCCTGATTCCCTATGGGAGATGCTCCCGTCAAGCGGTTTGCTTGACGGGAGCATCCGAACGGGCTGGAGTAGTACGTGGGGAAGGTCGCCTCGTTCTGTCCATGCCCTGGGCGTGTGACTTCAAATGTTCCGTTGAGAACTC
>DASZNG010000195.1:0-8525 GCA_035551535.1 Acidimicrobiales bacterium
CATTACGGCGCTGGTGGAACGGAGTGCCCACATCCTGTGGGGGGCGAGCATCCTCGGCGATCTCCATCCCCTGCCTGACGAGGTCAATGCCAACTTCGCCAGTGTCTACGGCTTCATGCGCACCTGGAAAGGGTGACGCCGACTGGCCGGGTGCGGGACCGACTGGCCGAGCTCGGATTGGAGCTCTTCGGGCCGCATCCCCCGCACGACCCGCTCGACGCCGTGGTGGTCCATGCCGGCATCGCCCGGACCTCGGGCCAGCTGCCCCGGATTGACGGAGTCCTCACGTGCACCGGGACCCTCGGCGGGACGGTCACCGCGGCGGAAGGGCGAGCGGCGGCCGCCGTCTGCGCCCTCAACGCCCTCTCGGTGCTGGAGGCGGCGCTCGGATCCCTCGACCGGGTGGAGCGGGTGCTGGCCGTCACCGGTTTCGTGGCGTCGACGCCGGACTTCCACGATCAGCCGTCGGTGGTCGACGGGGCGAGCGCCGTACTGTTCGACGTCTTCGGCTCGGCCGGCCGCCACACACGTTCGGCGGTGGGGGTGGCCGCCCTTCCCCGGGGCGGGGCGGTGGAGATCGAGGTGACGGTGGCGGTGCTCGGTGAACCAAATGACTGGAGAGCGTGAGATGAGTAGAGGAAGCCAGGAGGCCGGATCCCCAACGAGGGCGCTGACCGGGAACGATTTGGCCGGTGTGCTGGGAGACTTCGGGTCGGCCACCCTCGGAGAGTGTGGCGCCCTCACCTTTCCGCCCCGGGTCCGGGCCATCTGGCCCGGTGCCACGCTGGCGGCTCCCGCCCTTCCGGTGCGGTGCACTCCCGCCGACAATCTGGCCATTCACGTTGCCGTGGCCCGAGCCCCGGCCGGCACCGCGCTGGTGGTGGATGTCGGCGACATTCCCGATCGCGGCTACTTCGGGGAAGTCCTCACCACCGCCGCCCAGGCCCGCGGCATCGTCGGCCTGGTCATCGACGGCGGGGTCCGGGACGTCGCCGCCCTTCGGGGCCTTGACTTTCCGGTATTCGCCTCCATGGTGTCGTTGCCGGGAGCCGGCAAGGTGGCGGCGGGAACCGTCGGTCGGCCGACTCCGGTGGCCGGGGTCCGGGTGGCGCTCGGGGACTGGGTGGTCGGCGACGTCGACGGGGTCGTCGTCGTCCCCGGCGAGAAGATCGAGGAGATCGTGGTCGCCGCCCGGGGCCGGACCGACAAGGAGCTGGAGTACTTCGAGTCGCTCCGTTCCGGCGCTACCACCGTAGAACTCCTCGGGCTCGACGGCTCGATGGTGGAGGTGGAGCTGCCGGGGGAGCAACCTCGACGAACGTGATGGTATTGCCATCCGGGTCGACGAAGGGAGCCTTGCGCCCGGCCCCCTCGATCGTCTCGATCGGCGGCCGGTCCAGACCCCGATGTCCGATTTCGGCGATGGTCTGATCAAGGTCAGCAACCGAAACGGTGACCAACCCATGGCCGGCATGAGTCGGATCGCGGATGAGATAGAGCCAGGCACCCTCGCAGATCCGCCACATGACTTCGTCGCCATTCGGGATGACATCCGCGGGCCGGCCGAGCAGGGCGTCGTACCAGGGGATTGCGGCCTCGAGGTCTGCAGTTGCGACCCCCGAAAAGAGCACATCGATCGGCATCCGAAGAGAATGCCAGAATCCCGCCTCGGGTTTCGCCGGATGGGGCATGATCACTGCCATGAAACCAACGGTGGTGCTCGTTCACGGGGCCTGGCACGGCGCCTGGTGCTTCGACCGGGTGATGCCGCTCCTGGAGGATGCCGGTCTTCCGGCTCTTGCCGTTGACCTCCCGGGCCACGGAAAGGATGCCGGGCCCTTTGTTGACCTCCACGGCGATGCGGCCCGAGTTCGTTCGGTGCTCGACGGAATCAGTGGCGACGTGGTCCTGCTCGGGCATTCCTACGGCGGCGCGGTGGTTACCGAGGCCGGAGTCCACCCCGCGGTGAAGCATGTGGTCTACCTGTGTGCCCTGGCCTTGGATGCGGGAGAGTCGTGTGCGTCCCTGCTCCTTGACGAGACCGTTTCGCTGTCTCACGAGGGACGCCCGGACATCGCCGACGGCCTGTTGATGCACGATGATGGCACCTCGACCTTGACTCCTTCGTCAGCTGTCGCCTGTCTGTACAACGACTGCGACCCGGACACGGTGTCCTGGGCACTGGCCCATCTCGGCCCGCATCCGATGGAGAATTTCGGGCAGACCCCGTCGGCGGTGGCGTGGCGGGAGCGGCCGTCAACCTATGTGGTGTGTTCCGAGGATCTTGTCGTCCATCCCGGCCTCCAGGCGGTGGTGGCGAAGCGTTGCCCACAGAGTCACGTATGGCCGACCAGCCACTCACCGTTTGCCTCGGAGCCCGGGAGGCTCAGCCGTCTTCTGGTCGACGTGGCGGGGACCGCCATCCAATAGCCGGCACCTTCCCGTCGACCCAACGTCGGACCCGATGTCTCGGAGGCAGGCGTCTGTCCCCAGGTATACCGTGGCGAAAGGACGGAACAAGAGGAGGGGATGGCGGTGTATGCACGGCTGACAACCTGGACGAACGCCACGGACATCGATGGTGGGATTGCCTACATGAAGAGCACGGCGCTCCCCGCCTTCCAGGAGCAACAGGGTTACCGAGGAGCGAGCGCGAGTGCCGACCGCTCGGCGGGGACGTTTGCCGTCCTCTCGATGTGGGCGACCGAAGCGGACCGCGACGCCAGTGAAAGTGCACTGGGCAAGACTCGCAACGAAGCGTCCGAGATTATCGGAGGCACGGTAAAAGCCGAGAGGCTCGAGGAGTTGGTTACCGAAGTGGTGCAACCGGCCGGGCCGGGATGCGCGCTCATGGTTACGCCGTTCAGCATGGATCCGGCCAAGATCGACGAGAACCTGAGCTTCTTCAAGAGCGAGATAGTGCCGCAGATCAAGGCCGGGCCCGGATTCTGCGCCTTGCGCAACATGGTGAACCGGAGCTCCGGTGAGGGATATGTGGCCACGATTTGGCGGGACAGAGCCGCGCTGGACAACCAGGTCGAAGGCGCCGCGGCGTCGCGCCGCGAGGCGGCCGGCACCCGCGGGATCTCCTTCGGCGAGATCAGCCTCCGAGAGATCGTGGTGGTCGACATCCCGTAGCTGTCGACGGGGTCTCCTGGGTCGGTGGGCTTGCCGGTCCCGCCCCAAGCCCCATTTCGGTGAGACGCTCTTCCATGACCAACTTCGATCTCCCGGGGGGCAGAGACTCGGGTGCTGCGATCCGGGCCGTCAGCTGTGACATGGGTTTCCTCGTGTCAGAGTCGGCCGAAGTGGTCGTGCAAATTGCCGCGTCGGAGTCTGCGGGCCGCATCGACGATGCTCATTTCGAAGTCCTGACCGATGGGCGTCCGCCCTCCTCGCTGGCAGAACTCCGTGACCCGGAGGGGGCGACCATGCATGTCGTCCACTCCGATCCCGGTCGGTTGACGGTGAGATACCGGGCTCGGATCCGGGTGAACGAGGGGGAAGCCACGGTGGTGCGACATGACCCGACCGCCGTCGACGGGGGTCGACGGGCGTCGGACTACGAGCGCCAGGTGTATCTGCGCCCGAGCCGGTACTGCCCGAGTGAGCACCTCATCGGCTTCGCGGTGGCGGAATTCGGCGCGGGTCCGGACGCCGGGTTGCGCGTTGCTGCCATCACCGACTGGATACGGGAGCGGATCGGGTACGTACCGGGCTCGAGCACCGTGCACGATTCCGCCGAGGACACACTCCTCACCGGCATGGGGACCTGCCGCGACTTCGCCCACCTCGGCATTGCCCTCTGCCGGGCCACCGGGGTTCCCGCCCGGTTTGCGGCTGTCTATGCACCGGGACTCTCGCCGATGGATTTCCACGCCGTCTTTGAAGCCTTCCAGGACGGGCGCTGGTGGGTGTACGACGCCACCGGTCTGGCGCCACGGACAGCACTGGTGCGGGTCGTGACCGGCCGGGACGCGGCCGACACCGCCTTTGCCGCGGTGACCAGCGGCATTGCCGACCTCGAGCACGTCGAGGTCACCGCCGTCGCCGAGCCGTCGCTTCCGGTTGATGATCATTCCCGGATCGTCGAGCTCGCCTGAACCTCGAGGCATTTCCGCCACCCACTCCCCGGGCGAGAGGCGAGCGGTACTTCTCGCGAACCTTTCCCGACTTCCGAGCGTCATTATGGGTGGACGCGCATGTGAATCGACTCGATGAAGGACGATGATCAGGTGAGCGAAGTGGGAGTGGGGGTGGCTGATCTCGAGGCCTGGCTGGAAGAGGGCTATCCCCGTTCCTTTCGCACCGCCTGCCTGATCCTGGGGAACCGCTTCGACGCCGAGGAGGCGGTGCAGGAGGCCTTCCTGCGGGCCTGGAAATTCCGGGCGTCCCTGGCCACCGGGGCCGACGTCAAGCCGTGGCTCTACCGGGTTGTCGTCAACACCTGTAACTCCAAGCTCCGCCAGGAGATCCCGCATCGGGACCGACGTTCCGACGACCACGAAATGGCCGGGGTGTCGGCCATGGAGGACACGCCCGGGTACGTCGCGTTGTCCCAGGATGTGGTCAAGGCACTGCAGGACCTGCCGCTACATCTGCGGGTGGTGGTGGTCCTGCGCTACTACGCCGATCTCAGCGAACGGGAGATCGCCATCTCCATCGGTCGGCGGCCGGGGACGGTCAAGTCGCGCCTGCACGAAGCCCGGCGGTTACTGGCCGAGCACCCTGCCCTGAAGGTGGATGCCTTCGATGACTCCACCACTGACTCGGAGGCACTCCGGTGACCATGATCGACGAAGACGTGCTGACGGAGGCCCTCGGTAACGCCGCCGAGGCCATCGACATCCCCGAGGGGGCAACCGACCGGATCCTGGCCGCCGCCCGGACCTCCAGACCGACGACTCCGTCGTCCCGCCTCCGCACCCTGGTCCCGAGGAGCGGCCGGGGCCGAATGATCCTGGTCGCCGCGGTGGTGATCCTGGTGGCCGGCGCCATCACCCTGCCCCTGGTGGGCACCAGGTCGAACCCGTCCAAGACCGTCGCCGCCGGGCCGGCCCGCGGCCCGTCGGTCCCGAGCACGACGCTCCCGGGTCTCGGTTCCGCCGGGCAAGGTGGGGCCGGCTCCGCCGGATCTCCGGCACCGGGAACGCCGTCCATCAAGGGCGCCACGAGCAGCCCGGCCACCGCGCCGTCGCCGTCGGTGCCGCCGCTCCCGACCGGATCCGTCGGCCAGTCCGCCAAGGTGGAGGCGAAGGGGTCGGTCAGCTTGACCATCGGCGACGGCAAGCTGGCCTCGGTGATGACGAAGCTCACCAATCTGGTCGCCGGCTTTGGGGGATTCGTCGCCAGCAGCCAGGCCCAGGTCGGACCGGGGGATCCGAGTAATCCGGCGGCGGGGACGATCGTCCTGCAGGTGCCCGAATCCTCCTTCGCATCGCTGCTGTCCCAGGTGCAGAGTGTCGGTCATGCCACGTCGGTGACCACCACCTCCACCGACGTCACCGGGCAGGTGGTGGATCTCCAGGCCCGGATCTCCGCCCTGCAGGCCAGCCGCCAGCAGTACCTGACCATCTTGTCCAAAGCCACCACCATCGGCGACATCCTCGCCGTCCAGAGCCAGCTGGATTCCCTGCAGACGCAGATCGAACAACTCCAAGGCCAGCTCGACACCCTCAACAGTGAGACCACCTACGGCACCCTCACGGTGTCGCTGGCCGAGGCCGGTCGGAGCCCGGCCCCGCCGCCGTCACCCAGCACCGGACTGGGCAAGGCGTGGCACGACGGGGTCCATGGCTTCGTCGCCGGGTTCGACTGGCTGGTTCGGATCGCCGGCCCGACACTGTTCGTGTTGCTCTGTCTCGCCGCCCTGGCCGTGCTCGGGAGATTCGGCTGGCGAGCCGTTCGCCGCCGGATGCTCTGACCGCGCCGGGACGTCTCGAAGGCGGGTCGCATCGCCGCCGGTCGTGTCGACCCTGGGGCCGGAACATTGGATTGTTGTGTCCCTAAATCGGCGGTACCTTTCCGAAAGGGGTTTCGTGGCCAACCCCAGGTAAGCGAGGTGTCCAATGGCATTCGTCCAGATCATCGAGTTCACGACCACCCGGCCGGACGAGGTCGAGGCGCTGTCCGCCGAATGGCAAGCCCAGACCGAGGGTCGGCGCACGGCGCAACGGGGGACCTTCACCCAGGACCGGGATCGGCCGAATACCTACGTCCAGATCGTGGAGTTCCCCTCCTACGAGGCGGCCATGGCCAATTCCGAGCTCCCGGAGACGGCCGCCTTCGCCGAGCGCGTCCGTTCGCTGTGCGACGGGACGATGGTGTTCCGAAATCTCGACGTGCGCAGCGTCGACGAGATGTGACATCCGATCCGTAGCCAACGCTGCTGGTCGCGTCGGCTGAGCCGGGGGACGGGACGCCTCCCACTCAGTGATGGGTGTAGTCGATGACGCCGGCGTCCTTGGTGCCGATGGCGAAGCAGAAGCAGTGGATGGACGCATTGTCGGTCAGCGGCCGGAGGGTGTGGACGACATCGGGCGGAATGTGGACCAGGTCGCCCTGGGCGATCTGCCGCTCGTCGTCGCCCACCGTCATGATCCCCCGGCCCCGGAGGACGTAATAGAACTCGTGGGTCGGGTGGGAATGCGGATCCACCCGCCCACCGCCGGCCACTTCGAACTCGTTCACCAGCTCGAGGTAACCGCCGGCGGTGAGGTCCTTCAGCTCCCGGGACTTGACCATCCACCACACCGGAACGGTGCCGTTGTGTTCCACTATCGGAGCCACATCTTCGATGTTGCGCACGTCCATGGTCACGGGTCTGGCCACCTCCACTGGATAGATTGCATCCGGCTACCGATGCGTTTGTCGGTGTCAGGTTAGATCCTGCCGGGGTGGGACGACCGATCGGCGCCGAGGCCGCGAAGATGGGGGAGGTGGACGATGCCATGCCGCAGATAACGCCGGATCCGTTGACCACGGAGGGATGGGCGCCGTACGGGTGGTTGCCGGTTCCCGACACCGACCCGTCCGACGGGGAGGGCCGGTTGGTGTTCGCCTGGGACGATGCTCATGTCAACATCATCAGTCACCGGCGGGATGAGGTCCCCGAGCTCAGCCACGGGCTCCGGTGCGAGATGGTCTTCCGCCATGCCACCCACACCCAGGTGCTGATGTCCCTCGACGCCGCCGCCGTCATCGTGGTCGCACCGCCGGAGAGCGATCCCGCCCGGACGGCCACCTCGACCGGGCTCCGGGCCTTTCTCCTCCCGGCCCTGTCGCCGGTGGTGCTCCACCCGGGGACCTGGCACTGGGGGCCATACCCGGTGACCGCGGAAGAGGTCCGGCTCTTCAACGTGCAGGGGTGGCGCTACCGGGAGGATAACCAGCGGGTCGACCTGGCCGCCGCCGGCGCAGCCGTTGAGGTCCGCCTTGACCGCTGAACCGGCGCGGCGTCGGCCGTCAGCCGTTGGCCGCCACCCCGACCTTGTGGCCCTGGGCGTCGGCGAACACACCGAAGCTGGTCCCGGGAACCTGCTGGACCGGCTGGACGATGGTCCCGCCCAGCGCCTCGGCCTTCGTCAGCGTGGCGGCGACGTCCTCGACGCCGACGAAGAACAGGACTTCGTCCTCGGCTCCCTGACGAGGGCTGATGGCGACATGGGGGCCGCCTTCGACGCCGGTATCGATGAACGTGTAGCCGGGGAAGGCCCCCTCCGACGCCACTTTCCAATCGAACAGATCGGCATAGAACCGTCGGGTGGCATCAGGGTCTTCGGAGCGAATCTCGGTGTGGATCACGGGGTGGGGCATCAGAATTCTCCTTCGGGTCGGGGTTGACTGTCTCTGATACGACGCCCGGCAGCACCCGGAATCGACAGCCATCCGATCAAAGTTGCTGATGCTCAGCCGGTGCCGGCCTTGACCGTCCGGCCGGCGGCCGGGGCGAACAGGGCCCGGTGGGCCATGGTGGTGAGGGTGTCGAGGGCGTCCTCGTCGACCGGGGTGCCCATGAATTCGCGCATGAAGTGGAACCGGTCGAGCATGGCCAGCACCGCCATGCTGGTGATCTCGGGATCGAGATCACCGGACGGATGGGCGGCGGCGATCTGGGAGGCCATGCCCTCGTTGAGCGCGGAGAACATGCGCCTGACCTGGTCACCGACCCCCTCGTCGATGTTGGCCAGGTCGGTCCAGGATCGGAACAGCGGTGCGTAGCGCAACCAGAGCGACGAGTAGCCGCCGATCCAGGTGCGCAAGTGGTCCCAGCTCCCACCGTCGAGCGAGGTGCCCGCCTGCAGCAGGGCGTCGTAGGAAAGGGTCGAGGCCTCCGAGGCCGCCTCCATGGTGAGGGCCCGGATGAGGTCCTCCTTGTTCGAGAAATACAGGTAGAAGGTCCCGTGCGAGGTGTTGGCGATCTTGACGACATCGTTGACCCGGGTGCCGTGGTAGCCCCGCTCGTCGAACGCCTTCATGGCCGCGTCGAGCAGGTTGCGCATGGTCTGGCGGCCCTGACTGCGCAG
>DASZNG010000196.1:0-8968 GCA_035551535.1 Acidimicrobiales bacterium
TGACCCTGCCGGCGCAGGGCCGGAGGGGAAGTGTCGGCTCGATCCTGCGCCGTTCTTGGCCGGTGTTGCGATTTGTAATCGCCATCGGGATTCTCGGTATCGCCCTTTGGGTCCTCTCCTCGCATACCGACGAGCTGTCCGGCGTTCCCCAGACGCTGGAGAACCTGAACTGGTGGTGGGCGCCACCCGCACTGCTCGCGGAACTGGCGTCCTTCGTCTGCTTCGCCGGCATGCAGTACAGCCTCTTGGATGCCGGCGGCCTCAGGCCACCGCTGGGAGCGCTTCTCAAGATGACCTTCGCGTCGCAGGCGTTGACCAACTCGCTCATCGGGGGCAGCGCGGTGGCCAGCGTTTACGGGTTCCGGTGGTTCCGGCGGTTTGGTGCCGACGACACCCTGGCCGCCTGGTCGTTGGTGGGAGTGCTGGTGACCTCGATGGTCTCACTGTCCTTGGTTGCCACCGCCGGGTTGGCCCTCGCCGCCGGCGAGGGTGCCTCGCTCGACCTGATCCCGGTGGTCATCGGCGTCATGCTGGTGACCGCGGCCGTCGGGGCGTTGTTCGTCTACGAGCGACCGCTCTTCATCGTCCTCACCTGGGCGGTCCGTACCTCACAGTCGCTCCTCAAACGGCCCCGGGGCGATGCGGTGGGGACCATCCAGCGGGTGATGCACTGGGTCACGTCGGTACACCTGGGCCTGCGACAGGTGGTGACCATCGTGGCCTGGGGCACCGCCAATTGGTTGTTCGACTGCTCGTGCTTCGCGATGATGTTCCTGGCCGTCGGCTCGACCATCCCCTGGAAGGGTCTGTTGCTGGCCTACGGAGCCGGGCAACTGGCCGCCGTCCTCCCGATCACCCCGGGGGGTCTGGGAGTCGTGGAGGGGAGCATCACCATCGCCCTGGTTGCCTTTGGCGGCGCCCACGTGACAACGGTCGACGCCGTGCTGATGTACCGGCTCATCAGCTTTTGGCTCGTCCTGGCCGTCGGTTGGTCGCTGTGGGGCGAGCTCGCCTTCGAAGTCCGGAAGGGACGGTGGAGTCGCGAAGCGCTGGCGTCCCGGGTCCGTGCCGGTTCGAGACATCATCATGGCGCCGAGGTGGTGCCCGCCGTCGGCGCCGATCGGGCCGAGGTGCCGGGATCATGAGCGCCATGGTGAAAGGGACGACGCCCCGGCTGGCGGCGGGCGCGGCGAGCCTCCTCGTGGCCGTGTGCCTGCTGGCCGGCTGCACCTCGGCCCGTACCAATCTGGGCACGTCCGACAGCGCGTGCTACCTGGCGCTGCCGTCGGCCACCAAGGCGGTCGGTCCGCACAGCCGGTTCATCGGGGTCCACCTGTTCACCCTGTCGTCACTGCGGAAGCAGGCCCCGCGGGTGTTCGATGCGCTCCCGTCCGAACCCGCCTCGTCGGACCGCGTCTGCGCCATCGGCTTCGTGGGCACCTTCACCAGGACGTCGGTGGCCAGGCCCTTCGGATTGGCCACCGGCACCGTGGCGGTGGTCGTCTCCAAGACCCCGTCGAATCAACTGCTCGGAACCGTCCTCTTCGATCAGACCCCGATCCGCTTCGGCCACTCCCACACCGGTTGACCTCGGCCCCCGAGGGACGGGGATCAGCTGGTGGTGGTCGTCGAGCCGGCGACGATCGGGGTTCCGTCCGGGTTCTGGCTGCAGTAGGCGTCGACCTTGGCGCCGTCGTCTTGGATGGCTTGGGTGGCGAAGGCGGAGGCATCCCCGGAGGTGATGGCGCTCTCGGCGGCGATGGCCAGCGGCCCGGCACTGGCGACGATCTCCGACGGCGCCTTGGCCTGGAAGTCGGTGATGGTGCTCTGGTTGGCCTTGAAGATGGCAACCAGGTCCGACGGTTGCTGGGCCGCCGCGGTTGCCTTGTCGAGGATGGCGTTGTCGTTGCAGAACGCCGCCATGTCACCGGCCCCCGGGACTTGGCCGACCTGGGCGTCGAATTTGGCCGTGCCGTTCTTGACCGACGTCACCGACACGTGAACCGGAAGTTGGGCCGTCGAACCTTGCGCCGTCAACGTGCAGTCGATGGACGCACCGACCTTGGCCGGGAGGCCGCTCGGACAGGCGATCTTCGGGACCGGTTGGCTGGTTTCGGCGGCCAGCTGGGTGGCGACCTGGGACTCGACGTCGCTCTGGGACACCTCGGGATTGCCGCCGATGGTGACGGTGCCGCTGCAGGCGGTCATCAGGGCGGCACAGGCAAAGCCGGCGACGAGGAATCGAGCGGCCCGGGTCAGATGCATGGGCGAGTGTAACCGAGTGGTCCTTCGATCGTTGGTATCGGCAGAGGCTCCGGGGAGCACGGGCGACATCGACGGTGGCCGCGGTGCGATACTTCGCGACCATGGCCGGCTACAGCGGAACCCCGCTTCCTCCCAAGCTCGGCATCAAGGAGGGCATGACCCTCGCCCTGCTGAAGGCTCCGCCCGGGATCGTCACCGAACTGCCCGACGGGGTGGTGGTCAAGCGACAGGCGCGAGGACGGGCCGACGTGGTGGTGGCGTTCTTCACCCGGAGAGCCGACTTCGAACGGCGGGTGCCGGGGCTGGGAACGATGATCTTTCCCTCCGGTGGACTCTGGATCGCCTGGCCGAAGCGGGCCGCCGGCGTCCCGACCGACATGACCGATGAGGTCGTCCGGGAGGTGGCCCTCCCGTTGGGACTGGTGGACAACAAGGTCTGCGCCATCGACGAGACCTGGACGGGTCTGAGGGTGGTCTGGCGGCGGGAACGGCGCCGGGGCTGAGGGTCTGGCTGGGTTGGATGCCGCCCCGCCCCCGCCTCCCGCCCCGATCCGGGTTGCCGACCGGTGGGGAGTCGCCCCGGCCCCGGGGCGACGCGGAGGTCGCCAGGGGCCCGGGGCGGGACGTCTCGGTTACTCGCCCGGCGGCGGTCCTTCGGGACCACCGGTACCGGGGTGGCCACCCGGCCCACCCGTACCGTTCCTCCCACCCGGGCCATTCGGCACGCCGATGGCCACCGATGTCGCCGTCACCGTGTTCGAGGTGTCGGTGCCGAAGGCGGCGACCGTCTTGCCGACGGTGACGTCGGCCAGGGTCGGCGAGGAGACGCCCGGATCCCGATAGGTGGTGGTGCCGCTCACGTCCACGGTGACGGTGGTGCCGTCCTTGGTCTTGAGGGTGAAGCTGGAGGCGCCGACGGTGGCCACGGTTCCGACCGCCGCCGGGGGTGTTCGGCTATGACCACCCGGCCCACCCGGCCCACCCGTACCGCCCGTACCGCCCGTACCGCCGGGACCGCCCGGCCCCCCGATGGCCACCGATGTCGCTGTCACCGTGTTCGAGGTGTCGGTGCCGAAGGCGGCGACCGTCTTGCCGACGGTGACGTCGGCCAGGGTCGGAGAGGACACGTCCCGGTCCCGATAGGTGGTGGTGCCGCTCACGTCCACGGTGACGGTGGTGCCGTCCTTGGTCTTGAGGGTGAAGCTGGTTGCGCCGACGGTGGTCACCGTTCCGACCGCCGCCGGGGGTGTTCCGCCGTTGGGTCGCATCCCACCGGCCGGAGGTTGGCTCCCCGACTGGGAGTGGCCTTCACTCGACCCGCTGGTGGCGGCTCCGGCAACGGCGGCCCCTCCGGCGGCGAGCCCGAGGGCGAGTCCGGTCGCCGACGCCACCCGCAGCGCCCGGCGGCGCCTGGCCGGTTTCCGCTCACCGGCGTCGGCTACCGGGTCCGGGACTCCGTCAGCTTCGGCATTGCGTAGCTCCATGCTGATGCTCCTTTGCGCGTGCGTTGTCTCGAACCCGAAGCATCGGGGGTGAAACTGTCAGCCGGCGTAGAAAGACCTGGGAGCGAGGTAGGAAAGCCCCTCGACCCGGGCGGAGACGGGCGGCGGGGTCTCCCGCCTCCGGCCCAGACCGCCACCGGGCGGGCTGGGACGCGGAACCGCTCCCGCCACATCCAGGACGTGACGGGAGCGGTGCGCTCCCAGGATGGAGAACGGGTCCAGGGTTAGGCGGGCGGGCCGCTGGCCAGCGTGACCCCGGCGGTGTGGGTCTGACCCGACTGGTCGGTCCACTGCAGCTGGACGGTGTCGCCCGGATGGTGGGTCACCAGCAGGTTGCTGAGGTCCGAGGCCGAGTTGATCGCCGACCCGTTGAGGGCGGTGATGACATCGCCCTGGGCCAGGCCGGCCTGTCCGGCCGCCGAGCCGGAGAGGACGCCGACCACGGTGGCGCCGCTCGTCGAGGAGCTGCCGCCGCCGTTGCCGCTTCCGCCGCCGCCGAAGGAGCCGTTACCGGTGCTGCTCGACGACTGCACACTGACCCCGAGGAAGCCGGTGGCGCCGATGTGAATGGTGGAGGAGGCGTCCCCGGCCTCGATCTGCTTGGCGATCGACAGGGCGGTGGAGATCGGGATGGCGTAGGCCTGGCTGCCGGTGACCTGGTAGCCGGAGTTGCTCGATGCGGCGGTATCCATCCCGAGGACCTGGCCGGAGGTGTTCACCAGCGGTCCACCCGAGTCACCGGGCTGGATCGGAGCGTTGATCTCGATCAGGCCCTGCAGGTTCTCGGCGTTACCACCGCCATCGTCGCTGGCGGTAATGGACTTGTTGAGGCCGGTGATGGAGCCCCCGGCGGCGCTCGGAGTCCCGCCGGCGCCCTGGGCATTCCCGATGCCCACGATCGCCTGGCCGACTTCGGCGGCGGCGCTGCTGGCGGAGATGGTCTTGAGACCGCTGGCCCCGACCAACTGGACCACGGCGACGTCTCCGGTGCGGTCGTAGCCGACCACATTGCCGGTATAGGTCTTCCCGTTGCCGACGTCGGTCACGCTGATGCTGGTGGCGCCGTCGATGACGTGGTTATTGGTCAGTACCTCTCCGTTGGAGGTGAGCACCATCCCGGTGCCCGCCGCCTGCTGATTCTCGTAGCTCAGATTGGTGTTGATGTCGACCAGGGCCGGGTTCACCTTGGCGCTGATGCCGGAGATGTCGGATGGGGCACCGGCGCCGGTGGAGGAGTTACCGGTGGACCCCGGCGATGTCGCTCCGTTCGGCAAGGTGCCGCTCCCATTGGAGCCCGAGCTCCCGGGGTTGGTGAAACCCGGAGTTGTGGCGGTGGTCGGAGCGGCCCCGCTCCACACCACGTGCCCGAGCCCGGCGCCGGCCAGTACCGCGGCGGCGACCACCACGGCGGCGAGACCGGCCAACAGACCGGAGCGCTTCTTGGTTGCCGGCGGTGGTGGAGGTGGGCCCGCATACCCCGGATGGAACCACGCCCCGGGAGGCGGTGGGGGTCCGGCCGGTCCGGCGGGCCCCTGATCCCACCCACCCGCCGGCGGCGGAGGGGTCGGCCACCAGGTTCCGGCGGGAGGTGTCGCCGTCCCGCCTACCGGAGGGATCGGCTGGGTCGGATGCTGCTGGGTCGGATGCTGCTGGGTCGGTTGGTCGAAGGTCGGATGCTGCTGGGTCGGTTGCTGCTCGCTCGACACCGCGGGCGGCGCCGGGAATGGACCAACGGGCGGCGACGGCGGCAGCGGCAGCGGCACCCCGTCTGGCTGCTTCCAGACGCTGGGGTGGGCGTCACCGTACGGGTAACCGGCCAATGGGGCGCCGGCGGTGGCGTCCGGACCGATGGCGTCCGGACCGGTGGCGTCCGAAGAGGTGGCATCCGGAGAGGGATCGGTTTCGACCGGATCGCTGCCCGTCGGGTCCGATGATCCAGGTGAGGGGGGCCAAGAATCGTTCATGTCCATCTGCCTTCCACTTCCGTGTCGATTGAAGGGCTGTTCTCCACTCCAATAGACACCCGCCAGGTAAGGCCAGGGTGAAGGCCGGATATGAATTTCGTAAACACCCGGGGGTGCTCCGGCCATGGCCGACCTTCAACCCTGCCCTGCCCTGCCCTGCCCTGCCGTGCCCTGCCCCGCCACCTTAACGGTGGACGGCCATTCCACATATCGCGAGGATCCAGGTCCCGGGCCCGGAACGCGGGGACCGAACTACATTCTGTTCATGAGGGGTCGGAGGCGAATCGCATGGGCCGGTCGGGTCGGTTGACCGGGCCGGATCTGGCCGATCTGCAGCGGGCGGTGGTCGACAGCCCGGGCACTGTCACCGACTTTCTCGAGTTGCTCACCGGCGAGCTATTGGTGGCCGACGTGGTCCGCCAGGCGCCGGTGGTCCTCGGTCCCAACAACGACCTCGAGGCCGCACCCGGCCACGCCGCCACCCAGAGGATCGCCGTTCTCCGGGGGAGCACCACCGACCAGCCGTATGTCTATGCCGAGACGATGTTCGTCGGCGAGCGGCTACCCGAATCGGTACGCACCCAGTTGGAAGGAACCAGCGATCCGATCGGCAGAGTCCTGGTTGCCCATGGGTTGCATCCGGGCCGGGAGCCATTGGACCCTTCGGGAGCAGCTGGTGGGCAAACGCCTGGCGCCGTCGCCGGGTTGGCCTCCGAGATCGTGTGGTCGCGCGCTTACCGGTTGAGGATCGGTGGTCAGCCGGTGTTCGCCATCCACGAGTGGTTCCTCCGCTCGGTACTGGACGCCTTCGACCACTAGGGGCGAGTTCGAGGCTGGCTCATCCTGGTCCTGGGTCTGGTTGATCGACTGACGCCCGGCGGCGGGTCAGGAATTCGCGTTCGACGGCATTTTCGGAGCGGTCGATGGCGGCCTGGTAGGCCAACGCCGCGTCAGGATCGCGGCCTACCCGTCGGAGCAGGTCGGCCCGAATGGCGTGGAACAGGTAGTAGCCGTCAAGGTCGAGTCCATCGACCAAAGCCAATGCCGCACCGGGCCCGTCGACCTCGGCGACCGCCACCGCCCGGTTGAGGGCTACCACCGGGCTCGGGGTGATCGACAGAAGCTGGTCGTAGAGATGGACGATCTGTTCCCAGTCGGTGGTTGCGGTGTCGGGCGCGGCGCTGTGCACCGCGTTGATCGCCGCCTGCAGCTGGTAGGGGCCTGGCCGGCCCCGTCGAAGGCACCGCCGGACGATGGCCTGGCCTTCGGAGACGAGTTGCCGATCCCAACGGTCCCGATCCTGGTCGGCCAGCAGCACCATCCCGCCGTCGGGAGCGGATCGGGCACCGCGTCGCGACTCGACCAGCAGCATCAAGGCGAGGAGGCCCATGACCTCCGGCTCGTCGGGCATGAGCTCGGACAGGAGCCGGCCGAGGCGGATGGCCTCGGCCCCGAGATCCTCCCGGGTGAGCCGGTCGCCCGAACTGGCGGTGTGGCCCTCGTTGAACACCAGATAGACCACCGCCAGCACCGACCGGAGTCGGTCCGGCAATTCGGCCTCGGTCGGGACCCGCAGCGGGATCCCGGCGTCGCGGATCTTGCCCTTGGCCCGGACCAGGCGCTGGGCCATGGTCGGCTCCGGCACCAGGAAGGCGCGGGCGATCTCCGCAGTGGTGAGCCCGCCCAACAGCCGCAAGGTGAGGGCCACCTGGGCGGCGGTGGCGATCGACGGGTGGCAGCAGGTGAAGATCAGGCGCAGCTGGTCGTCGCGCACGACGTCCTCCTCCTCTTCCTCCTCCGGCTCTTCGTCTGGCTCTTCGGGCTCCACGTCGGCGGGGTCGTCATCGGCGGGTGCCCGGGCGGCCTGCAACCTGGCCGCCTCGGCGTGCCGCCCCTGGCGGGATGCCTCCCGGCGGAGGCGGTCGACCGCACGGTGGCGGGCGGTGGTGATGATCCATCCCGCCGGGCTCGGGGGGAGCCCGGCGGACGGCCACCGTTCCACTGCCACCGTGAAGGCGTCCTGCACCGCGTCCTCGGCGATGTCGATGTCGCCGAAGACCCGGGTCAGAACCGCGACCGCCCGCCCGTACTCCTGGCGGAACACCCGCGCGATCTCGGGCGCCGCCAGCGGCGGCAGGCTCGCCATCAGTGCGGGTCGACCTCGCCCTGGAATGGCCGGACTTCGATCGGGAGGGTGGTGGCCGTCGCCGCCTTCCGACCCCACTCGAGGGCGGCGTCGAGGTCGGGAGCTCTGACGATGGTGATCCCGCCCAGGTGCTCCTTCCCTTCCACGTAGGGACCGTCGGTGATGAGGAACTCGCCGTCCTGGCGGCGGAGGACGGTGGCCGTGCTCGGCGGGAACAGACCATTGGAGAAGACCCAAGCCCCGGCCGCCTGCATCTCGTCCCGGAGGGCGTCGACGTCGCGCCTGATCTCGTCCAGCTTCACCGCGGCCGGGGGTTCGCCGTCGGGTTGGTACACGCTCAACAGGTACTGCTTCATCTGGGTTACCTCCTGTGGTTACCGCCGGCTCGGCGCCGACGTCTCACCCTCTATACGAATGACTTCGACCAGATCGACAGGGCAATCGGGGCGGGTGACGGGAATTCTTGGCCGCTGGCCAGGGGGCTGCCGGCCCGGCTGCGGCCCAGCACGGGCGTAGAGCGGCGGAGCGGCGGGGGGTGCGGTCGTCGGTGGCTACCGTTGGGCGGAATCATCGGCCCGGGCGACGGTCCGGGCCAAGATCCCCAGGGTCGCCCGCAACGCGCCCTCGGATATGACCGGGAAGATCCCCGCCTCCTTCCAGACCGGGTCGATCGATGACCAGTCGTAGTAGGAGGTCACCAGCGTGCCGTCGTCGACCGGCTCGAGGGTGTAGCCGTAGACGTGGCCGATCTGCGGTCGGATCTGTCCGAGGATGGACCAGGCGATCTCCCGGTCGGGAACCAAGGTCTTGATGTTCACGGTGACGTCGTAGAGGCCCATCGGGTAGTCGTTGAGCGCCTCCCGGTCCATGTGCACGACGAAGGAGTCGCCGACCGCCTTCACCCGCTCTCCGGTGGCGCCCATCAACATCCCCGAGCTGTCGATGGCCACATGTCCCTGTGGGTCGCTCAGTATCCGGAAGATGCTGGCCGGCTCGGCCGGGATCAACCGCTGGACCTCCATCCGTTCGCTGCTCATGTCTTCATCCTGCCACCGGCTCGGGGTGCGAGGGCGGGGGCTGCGGGGGCGGGG
>DASZNG010000197.1:0-4424 GCA_035551535.1 Acidimicrobiales bacterium
CGGTCCGGACCGCGGACTTCGTCGACCTGGTCGACGCCGCCCTGACTTGACAGCCCACTGGCGAAAAAAGTACTTGTGAGCAGGAGTGCTTGCTACTAGCTAGCACCCTATGTACAATACCGTCATGAGCAAACGAGACGCATACCAACGGTACCTCGATGCGGGCATCGCGTTCACCCAGATGACCCGGTCCCGAGCCGAGGAGCTTGTCCAAGAGCTCGTCAAGAGTGGCGAGGTGCAGCGGAAGGAAGCCCAGGCCAAGGTGGAGGAATTGATCGACCGCAGCCGCAAGAGCAGCGAGTCGTTGCTCTCGGTGGTGCGGGACGAAGTCGGCAACCAGCTCCACTCGCTGGGGATCAGCAACATCGAGGACCTGGCCAAGCAGGTCGCCTCCCTGCTGGCCCGCTCGCCGAAGCCGGCATCGGCTCCGGCCAAGAAAGCCGCAGCCAAGAAGAGTGCGGCCAAGAAGGCTCCGGCCAAGAAAGCCGCGGCCAAGAAGAGTGCGGCCAAGAAGGCTCCGGCCAAGAAGGCGGCCGGGAACGGGGCGTCCGCCTGAGCTCAGGTGGGCGTCGGCGCCTCGACCGGGCGCTGGTGGACCGGGGCCTGGCCGAGAGCCGACACCAGGCCGCCGGCCTGATCGACCAGGGGCTGGTGCTGGTATCCGGCACGCTGGCGGACAAGCCGGCCCGGCTGGTGGCGGCGGGGGAGCCCATCGAGCTCCTCGGTCCCGTCCCGCGTTACGTGAGCCGGGGCGGCGAGAAGCTCCGGGCGGCCCTCGACCGGTTCGCCATCGACGTGGCCGGCGCCCGGGCCCTGGACGCCGGGGCGTCGACCGGCGGGTTCACCGACTGCCTGCTGCAGGCCGGGGCCGTCCGGGTGGTGGCCGTCGATGTCGGTCGGGCCCAACTCCACGAACGCCTCCGGGGGGACCCCCGGGTGGTCGACCTCGAGCAGCACGACATCCGGGACGTGACCCTGGCGACGGTGGGCGGCGACCCCGTCGACGTGGTCACCGCCGACCTCTCCTTCATCTCGCTGGCCCGGGTCGTCCCCTGGCTGACCGGCGAGGTGGCCGCGCCCGGGGCCCGGGTGGTGGTGCTGGCCAAACCCCAGTTCGAGGCGGGGAGGGTGGAAGCCTCCCGGGGGAAGGGCGTCATCCGCGACCCGGACATCCACCGGCGCACCCTCGGCGAGGTGGCAAGCGCGCTCACCGCCTCCGGAGCAGCCATCATGGGGGCCATGCCCTCGCCCATCACCGGACAGGCCGGCAACATCGAGTTCCTCCTCCATGCCGTCGCCCATCCGCCGGGCGGGACCCAACCCTCCGGGTCCGACATCGAGGCCATGCTGGACACGGCGGTGGCCGAGGCGCACCGACCGGGACCGACCGGAGACCCGAGGTGAGCCTGGTCGCCTTCTATGCTCGACCGGATCGCGACGAGGTGGCCGGCCTCGAAGCCCGGGCCACCCGGTGGCTGGCCGAACGCGGACATCAGGCCATCTCCGCCCAGCGGCCCGACGGCTCGGTGTCGGTCGACGGCGCCGACCTCCTGGTCAGCCTGGGCGGGGACGGCACGTTGCTCCGGGCCGTGGAGTCGGCGCTGACCGCCGGGGTGCCGGTGCTCGGGGTGAACATCGGCCGACTCGGGTTCCTCACCCAGGTGGAGCCGGCCGGGCTCGAAGCCGCCCTCGAAGGGTTCCTGGCCGGGAACCACCGGGTGGAGGAGCGGATGACCCTCCACGTCTCGGTGGTGGAGGCCGACGGCCAGGCCGGGCCCGAACGGACCGCCCTCAACGAGGCCAGCATCGAAAAGACGGTCCCCGGCCACACCGTGCGGATCGGCGCCGCCATCGACGGCCGCCCGTTCGTGACCTATGCCGGCGACGGGCTGCTGGTGGCCACCGCCACCGGGTCGACCGCCTACAACCTCTCGGCCCGGGGCCCGATCCTGTCGCCCCAACTGCGGGCGCTGGTGCTGACCCCGGTGTCGCCCCACATGCTCTTCGACCGCCCGCTGGTGCTGGACCCTACCGAGCGGATCCAGCTGGAGATCCTCGAGCCGCGGTCGGCGATCCTGGTGGTCGACGGCACCACCCTGACCACCCTCGAGCCCGGGTCGTCGGTGCACTATCGGGAAGGCGACCGGCCCGCCCGGCTGGTCACCTTCGGCCCCAACAATTTCCACGCCATCCTGCGGGCCAAGTTCCACCTGGCCGACCGCTAGCGGCCGGAGCGCCCGGGATGCTCGAGGAACTGCGGGTCCGGGATCTGGGCGTGATCGACGACGTCACCGTGACCTTCCGTCCGGGGATGACCGCGCTGACCGGGGAGACCGGGGCGGGCAAGACGCTGCTCATCGAAGCCCTCGGCCTCCTGCTCGGGGGCCGGGCGGATCCGACCCTGGTGCGGGCCGGCTCCGACGACGCCACTGTGGAAGGCCGGTTCGGGCCGGGGCCGGGGAACGATCGCCGACCGGAAGCCAGCTTGTTCGACGACGACCCCGACGGTGGCGACGACCCCGAGGGTGGCGACGACGCCGACGGTGGCGAGGTCATCCTCAGCCGGACGGTCATCGCCGGCGGCCGGTCGAAGGCGTGGATCAACGGCCGGATGGCCCCGGTCACCACCCTCACCGCCACCGGCTCGGCGCTGGTCGAACTCCACGGCCAGCACCAGCACCGGTCGCTGGTCCACACCGCCGCCCAACGCCGGGCCCTGGACGCCTACGGCCGGATCGAGGTGACCACCCTGACCGAGGCCCGGTCCCGGCTGCGGGGGCTGACCGACGAGTCGGCGTCGCTGGGAGGGGAGGTCGAGCAGCGGGCCCGGGAGATGGACGTCCTCCGCTACCAGATCGACGAGATCGAATCGGCCCGGATCGAGGACGAGACCGAGGACCGCCGGCTCGAGCTCGAAGAGGACCGCCTGGCCGAAGCCGCCGCCCACCGGGAGGCGGCCGCCGCCGCGATGGAGGCGCTGTCCGAAGCCACCCTCGGGAGCGCGCTCGACCGGCTGGCCGAAGCCTCCGGGGCCCTGGCCGGCCGTCCGGCGCTGGCCCCCCTCGAGGCCCGGGTGCGGGGGGCGATGGCCGAGCTGTCGGATATCGCCTCCGAGCTCCGGTCGGTGGTCGACACCTGGGAGGACGATCCGGTGCGGCTGGAGGAGATCCGCCGTCGGCGCCAGCAGCTGCGGGACCTGGCGCGCAAGTACGGGTCCGGCCTCGGTGAGGTGGTGGCCTTCGCCGACGACGCCCGCCGGCAGTTGGCCGCCCTCGAGACCCGGGAGGCGCGGGCCCGCCAGCTCGACGCCGAGATCGCGATGGCGACCGACGAGTTGCGGACCGAGGAGAGCCGGGTGGCCGAGGCGCGACGGGCGACCGCCCCGTCGCTCGGCGCGGAGATCCAGTCGACCCTGCGTACCCTGGCCATGCCGTCGGCCCGGTTCGAGGTGTCGGTGGAAGGGGACGGGCCGGCCGACCAGGTCGGCTTCCTGCTCGGGGCCAACCCCGGCGAACCCCTGCTGCCCCTGAGCAAGGTGGCATCCGGTGGCGAGCTGTCCCGGACCATGCTGGCCGTACGGTTGGCCCTCACCGACGCCCCCGGGGTCCTGGTCTTCGACGAAGTCGACGCCGGGGTCGGGGGATCGGCGGCCACCGCGGTCGGGTCCGCCCTGGCCGAATTGGGCCGTCGGTCACAGGTGCTGGTGGTCACCCACCTGGCCCAGGTGGCGGCCCAGGCCGACCATCAGCTGGCGGTGCTGAAGACCGAGCACGGGGGTCGTACCCGCTCGGAGGTCGCCGAGCTCGGCGGCGAGGCGCGGGTGGTGGAATTGAGCCGGATGCTGTCCGGCAGCCCCGACAGCGAGACGGCCCGGACCCATGCCCGCGAATTGTTGTCGCGCCTTCCCCCGCCCGGGCCCGGGGGCAACGGTCGCTGAACCCGGGCGGACGCCGGGGTCCGCGTGGTCGCCATCCGGGTTCCGGTAAGGTCTGCGGGTGCCCGACACGCAAGGTCCGACGGAATCTGCCGGAGACGATGCCTCGGACCCGCTCCCCCCCGAAACCCCCGACGGTGTCGCTCCGCCGACGTTCCCGAGATCGGGTGAGTACCTGAGACCGGGAGCCCACCGCGGCAACGGCACCAAGTTCATCTTCTTCACCGGGGGGGTGTCGTCGTCGCTGGGCAAGGGGCTCACCGCCTCGTCGTTGGGCCGCCTGCTCAAGTGCCGGGGCCTGCGGGTCACCATGTGCAAGCTCGACCCCTACATCAACGTCGACCCCGGGACCATGAACCCGTTCGAGCACGGCGAGGTCTTCGTCACCGAGGACGGCGGCGAGACCGACCTCGACCTCGGCCACTACGAGCGGTTCATCGACGAGAACCTCCACAAGGACTCCAACGCCACCACCGGTCGCATCTACTCG
>DASZNG010000198.1:0-2037 GCA_035551535.1 Acidimicrobiales bacterium
TCGCCGGCCTCGAACGGCGGGCCGTCGGGATCCCAGCCGTTGCGGGTCTTCCGGTACGGGTACCAGTAGCCGTCGCGTCCGAGCCGTAGCTGGTCGTCGCCCCGGGTCAGCCGGTTGCGCCGGGTGATGGTGGACGGTCCCAACCGCCGGCGGCCGGGGTCGAGCTCGCCCGGCGACGGGTCCCACGAGTCGACCAAGGCGGCGAAGCCTTCGGCCCCGCCGTCGTGCCAGGCCAACGCCCGGCGCTCCAGCTCCCGCGGGGTGATGCCAGTGGTGCGGGCCAGTTCGTTGAGCGTCGGGCCCACCTCGGGTTCGGCCAGGTCCGACTCGAAGAGGGCGGCCGCCCACCGGGCCAGGTCCTGGTCGACCGACAGGGCCAGCCCGGTCTCCATCTCGCCCGACGCCAGCGACCAGGCCCGGGAGGCGGCGTCGGAGGCCAATACCCGCAAGGCGCCGGCCCGGAGACCCGGTCCGCCGGGCAGATCGGTGACCCCGAGGTTGGGGCGGCCCGGCACCCGGGGCGGAGACGGGACCGCCGGCAGCGGCCCCGGCCGGCGTGACCAGGCATCCCGGGCCGCCACCCCGTCATCGAGGTCGACCGGGTCAGTCACCGTCGTCCCCCGACGAGCTCAAGGTGACCAGTTCGGCGAGCTGATCGTCGGTGAGCTCGGTCAGCCACGCCTCCCCCTCGCCCACCACCACCTCGGCCAGATTGCGCTTCCGCTCGAGCATGACGGCGATGCGATCCTCCAGCGTGCCCTCGGTGACCAGACGGTGGACCTGCACCGGCCGGTGCTGGCCGATCCGGTGGGCCCGGTCGGTGGCCTGGTCCTCCACCGCCGGGTTCCACCACCGGTCGAAGTGGATCACATGGGTGGCCTGGGTCAGATTGAGGCCGACCCCGCCGGCTTTCAGCGACAGCAGGAACACCGGTGCCTGGCCCGACTGGAAGGCCTGGACCATCTCCTCCCGACGGTGGCTGGCCACCCCACCGTGGAGGAACAGGGTGCCGACCCCCAGTTCGTGCAAGCGGGACTCGATGAGGGTGAGCATCTCCACGAACTGGCTGAACACCAGCACCGACTCGCCTTCGGCCAGGATGACCCCGAGGAGCTCCTCCAGCGCCGCCAACTTCCCCGATCGGCCCATCACCGGCCCCGGCTGGTGGAGGTACTGGGCCGGGTGGTTGCAGATCTGCTTCAACACCGTCAACAACCGGAGCACCATGCCCCGCCGGGAGATCCCGGTGCGCTCGGCGATGAGCGCCAGCGCCTCGGTCACCTCGCCGGCGTAGAGCGACGCCTGCTCGGGGGACAGCGGGACCGGGAGGTCGGACACCGTCCGGGGCGGCAGCTCCGGGGCGATGGCCGGATCCGTCTTCCGCCGGCGGAGCAGGAACGGGCGGATGACCCGGGTGAGCCGGTCGGTGACCTCGGTGTCGTGGTACCGCTCGACCGGGACCGCCACCGACCGGCGGAACCGCCGCAGCGGGCCCAGCAGGCCCGGGGTGGTCCAGTCGAGAATCGACCACAGCTCGGTCAGGCGGTTCTCCACCGGGGTGCCGGTCAGCGCCACCCGGGCCGACGACGGGATGGCCCGGAGCGACCGGGCCGTCTCCGAGGCGGGGTTCTTGGCGTGTTGGGCCTCGTCGGCCACCACCAGGGAGAAGCCGGCCGCGGCCAGCGCCCGGTGGTCCCGTCGGACCACCCCGTAGGTGGCCAGCACCACCTCGTCCCCGGCCAGGTCCTCGAGATGGCGGTCGCCGCCGTGATACCGGCGGACGGGCACGCCGGGGGCGAACCGGTGCAGCTCCCGTTCCCAGTTCCCCAACAGGGAGGTCGGGCAGACGACCAAGGTGGTGCCCTCGCCCCGCGCCCGGCGATGGAGGTGGAGGGCGATGACCTGAATCGTCTTCCCGAGGCCCATGTCGTCGGCCAGGCACCCGCCCAGGCCGAGCTGGCACATCTGCTCGAGCCAGGCCACCCCCCGGAGCTGGTACGGGCGCAGCTCGCCGACCAGGCCGGGCGGCGGCGCCAG
>DASZNG010000199.1:0-12906 GCA_035551535.1 Acidimicrobiales bacterium
CGGTGCGCACGCCCGACGCGCTGGCGGTGGAGGAGCCGCTCGAGCTCCGGGTCGGCGGGCGCTCATTGGCGGTGACCATGCGCACCCCGGGCGCCGACTTCGATCTGGCCGCCGGGTTCCTGGTGAGCGAGGGGGTGATCACCGAACCCGGCCAGCTGGCCCGGATGACCTACTGCACCGGTGCCGATGTCGATGAGCGGAACCGGTACAACTTGTTGGACATCACCCTGGGCCGGGGGGTGGCCCCGCCCGACGCCGGCGTGGCCCGGGCCTTTTTCACCACCAGTTCCTGTGGTTTGTGCGGGAAGGCCAGCATCGACGCGGTGCGCACCCGTTCGGCTTTCTCGGTTCGGGAGGACCCGCTGCGGGTCACGCCCGCCCTGCTGGCCTCCCTTCCCGGATGTCTCCGATCGGCCCAGGAGATGTTCGAGAAGACCGGTGGCCTCCATGCCGCCGGGTTGTTCGACGGGGCGAATGGTGAGTTGCTGGTGCTGCGGGAGGATGTCGGTCGGCACAACGCGGTCGACAAGGTGATCGGCTGGGCGTTGCGCGAAGGCCGGCTGCCGCTCCGGGGCACCGTGCTGATGGTCTCGGGACGGGCGTCGTTCGAGCTCACCCAAAAGGCGCTGATGGCCGGGGTACCGCTGCTGGCCGCGGTCTCTGCGCCGTCGTCGCTGGCCGTCGACCTGGCCGAGGAGTCGGGCATGACGTTGGTCGGCTTCCTGCGGGACCCTTCGATGGTCGTCTACGCCGGTCACCCCCGGCTGTCCTCGGAACCCGGCGGGGACCGCAGCTAGATGCGCTGTCCCCTGATCTCCCGGTCCCGATCCAACCCGAGGAAACGACGGAACCGACCGAACCGGAGGTGGTGTGGTGGCGCGTAAGCCGCTGAAGGACGATGTCACCGAGGACGGCCTGACCGTCGGCAAGCCCGAGACCTGGGCGGCCGGGGTGCCCGGCGTCGCCCACTCGCTCATCCCGGCGTACGAGGAGATGGGCGTCCGCCGCAGTGCGGTCACCCTCCTGGCCATCAACCAGAAGGACGGTTTCGACTGCATGTCCTGCGCCTGGCCGGACCCGCCGGATCGGAAGAAGGCC
This sequence comes from Acidimicrobiales bacterium, assembly GCA_035551535.1. Taxonomy (GTDB): domain Bacteria; phylum Actinomycetota; class Acidimicrobiia; order Acidimicrobiales; family RAAP-2; genus DASZIT01. The sequence goes on from DASZNG010000199.1 coordinate 1,099, forward strand.
GAGTTCTGCGAGAACGGGGCCAAGGCGGTGGCCTGGGAGGCGGACCTCCGGCGGATCCCGTCCTCGTTCTGGGACGAGCACAGCCTCTCCTCGCTGGAGCAGCAGAGCGAGTACTGGATGGGCCAGCAGGGACGGCTGGTCGAGCCGGTGTACAAGCCGGCCGGGTCCGACCACTACCGACCGATCGGCTGGAACGAAGCCTTCGCCATCGTCGCCGACGAGCTCAACTCGCTGAACTCCCCGGACCAGGCCACCTTCTACACCTCCGGCCGGACCAGCAACGAGGCGGCCTACGTCTACCAGCTGTTCGTTCGGGCCTTCGGGACCAACAACCTGCCCGACTGTTCGAACATGTGCCACGAGTCGACCAGCGTGTCACTGGCCGAGACCATCGGTATCGGCAAGGCGACGGTCAGCTACGAAGATTTCCTGCGGGCGGATCTGATCATCATCATGGGTCAGAACCCGGGGACCAATCACCCGCGGATGCTCACCGCCCTGGAAGAAGCCAAACACGGCGGCGCCCACATCGTGGCCGTGAACCCTCTCCCCGAAGCCGGGCTGCTGAGGTTCAAGAACCCCCAAAAGGTCAGTGGGATCGTCGGATCGGGCACCGCCATGGCCGATCAGTTCCTCCAGATCCGGCTGGGTGGGGACCTGGCCCTCCTCCAGGCGGTGTCGGCCCGGGTGCTGGCCGCCGAGGATGCCGCCCCCGGCACCGTGCTCGATCACGCCTTCCTCGACCAGTACTGCGACGGCCTCGAGGCGTTCCGGGCCCACCTCCAGGACCTCGACCCGTCGGCGGTCCTCGCCGCCACCGGCCTGACCAGCCCGGAGATCGACGCCTTGGCCGACCGCTATATCCGGGCCGAACGGGTCATCGTCTGCTGGGCCATGGGCCTCACCCAGCACCGCCAGGCGGTGCCGACCATCGCGGAGATCGTCAACCTCTTGTTGCTGCGGGGCAACATCGGCCGGCCCGGGGCCGGCGCCTGTCCGGTCCGCGGGCACAGCAACGTGCAGGGCGACCGGACCATGGGGATCTGGGAGTCGCCCGGTCCGGAGTTCCTCGACGCCCTGGAAGCGGAGTTCGGCATCCCGATGCCGAGGGAGCACGGCTTCGACGTGGTCAACTCGATCCGGCGGATGCGCGACGGGGAGGTCCGGGTGTTCTTCGGCCTGGGCGGGAACTTCATCAGTGCGGTGTCGGACACCTCCGTCGCCGAAGCCGCCATCCGGGGTACCCGGCTCTCGGTCCAGGTCTCCACCAAGCTCAACCGGTCCCACGTCGTCACCGGGGAGCGGGCCCTGATCCTGCCCACCCTGGGCCGGACCGAGGTCGACGTGCAGGAGAGCGGGGCCCAGTTCGTCAGCGTCGAGGACACCGTCTGCATGGTGCACCCGTCCACCGGCCGGCTGCCGCCGGCCAGCCCCCAGCTGCTCAGTGAGGTGGCCATCGTCTGCCGGCTGGCCCGGGTCACCCTCGGTGACCGGGTGGCCATCGACTGGGACGGCATGGCCCGGAACTACGACGTGATCCGGGACCACATCTCCCGGACGGTTCCCCATCACGAGAACTACAACGCCCGGATCCGGGCCGAGGGCGGGTTCATGCTCTACCACCCGGCCCGGGATGACCGGCGCTTCGACACCGACACCGGCAAGGCCCACCTCACCGTCAACACGCCGGAACCGCTGCTCTGCCCGCCCGGACGGCTCCTCCTCCAGACCGTCCGCAGCCACGACCAGTTCAACACCACCATCTACGGCCTCGACGACCGCTACCGGGGGGTGCGCCACGGCCGGCGGGTGGTGTACGTCAATCCCGACGACCTCGCCCAGTTTGGTATCGCCGACGGCGCCTGCGTCGACCTCCACAGCGAATGGCGGGACGGGGTGGACCGGGTGGTGGAGCAGTTCCGGGTCGTCTCGTTCCCGACCGCCCGCGGCTGTGCCGCCGCCTACTTTCCGGAAGCCAACGGCCTGGTGCCGTTGGACAGCACCGCGGAGAAGAGCAACACCCCCACTTCCAAAGCGGTGGTGGTGCGGTTGGAGCCGGCCCGGGTCCACGTGCTCGCCGAAACCCGAGGCTCCGGCTGACTCCGGTAGCTCCGACGTTCAGCAGTACGGGTGGCAGAGGGTCATGAGGAATTCGTCCCCGTCCGACGTCCAGGTCGCATCGATCACGAATCCGCAGTCCACCAGCTCCGCTTCTAAGGCCTCCGGCGTGAACTTGGTGCTGATCTCGGTGAGCATCTCCTCGCCGGCGGCAAACGAGATATCGAGATCGAGATCGGCGATGTGGATGGACTGGGCCCGGGTGGCCCGGAGCCACATCTCGATGCGGTGTTCCCCCTGGTTCCACTTGGCCACGTGCTCGAACTCGGACGGGTCGAAATCGGCGCCCAGCTCGCGGTTGAGCACCTGGAGGACGTTGCGGTTGAACTCGGCGGTGACGCCGGCGGCATCGTCGTAGGCGGCGATCAACCGCGCCGGGTCCTTCACCAGGTCGGTGCCGAGCACGAACCGGTCGCCGGCATCCATCACGCAGTCGAGGTCGAGCAGAAACCGCCGGCGTTGGGCCGGCTCGAGATTGCCGATGGTGCCGCCCAGGAAGGCGAAGAGCCGGCGCCCGCCGGTCGGCAGCTGGTCCAGATGCCGGTGGAAGTCGCCGACCACCGCGTTGACCTGCAGGCCGGGGTACTCCCGGGCCAGGGCGTTGGCCGCCGTCCACAGGGTGGTGGCGCTGACGTCGAGCGGGACGTAACCCGCCAGCCGACCGGTCGCCTGCAGGGCATCGAGCAGCACCCGCGACTTCTCGCAGGTTCCGGCGCCGAGCTCGATCAGGGTGTCGGCCTCGGACAGCAGGGCCATGTCCTTGGCGTGGGCGTCGAGGATGGACCGCTCGGCTCGGGTCGGGTAGTACTCCGGGAGCCGGGTGATCTCCTCGAACAGCTGGCTGCCGCGGTCGTCGTAGAAATAGACGGGCGGGAGCTGCTTCGGGGTGGCGGTGAGGCCGTTGCGCACGTCCTGCTCGAGCCCGTGCCGGAGATCGTCGTCGGTGAGATGGACGGCGAGGGTCGGGGGGACGAACGCCGGTGCGGCCGCCGCCGCCGGTGGGTTGCCCCGGGGGTGGGCCATCTCGGTGGGTTCAGACATTCCGGGCCAGTCGCAGGCCGGCAAAGGCCCACCGCGCCGACGGGGGGAAGAAATTCCGGTAGGTCGTGCGCAGGTGGCCCTGGGGGGTGACGCAGGATCCGCCCCGGAGGACGTACTGGTTCACCATGAACTTCCCGTTGTACTCGCCGACGGCGCCGGCGGCGGCTTCGAACCCCGGGTACGCCGCGTACGACGTCGACGTCCAGCCCCAGACGTCGCCGTACAAGCTGGGATCGCCGGAGGGGGTCCCGTCCGGGGACAGCGGGGTCGGATGGAGCACGCCGGGGTCGAGGAAACGGCCGGCCTCGGCACCGGCGAATGCCGCGGTTTCCCATTCGGCCTCGGTGGGGAGGCGGGCGCCGGCCCAACGGGCGTAGGCGTCGGCCTCGTAGTAGCTGATGTGACAGACCGGTTCGTGGGGATCGACGGGTCGGGAGCCGCCGAGGGTGAAGATGTGCCACCGGTCGTCCACCTGGGTCCAGTACAACGGCGAGTCCCAGTCCTGACTCTTGATCGCCGCCCACCCGTCCGACAGCCACAGCTCGGGCCGTTGGTAGCCACTGTCGCCGATGAACTCGAGCCAGTCCAGGCAGGTCACCGGCCGGTCAGCCATGGCGAACGGGCTGAGCAGCTCGGTGTGCCGGGGGCATTCGTTGTCGAAGGCGAACCCGGGACCCTGGTGCCCGATCTCCACCAGCCCGCCGGCATGCTCGGTCCAGGTCGGATCGGGCAGCGCCCGGCTCCGTGGGTCCGGTGGCAACCGGGTGGCGTAGGCGGGATGGAGGGGGTTCGACCACAACACGTTCTTGATGTCCATCAGCAGGAGCTCCTGATGCTGCTGCTCGTGGTGGATGCCGAGATCGATCAACCCGACGGTCGGCCTCGCGAGAGGCTCGCCCAGCAGCTGCTCCATGGCCGTATCCACGTGCGCCCGGTAGTCGGCGATCTCCTTGATCCCGGGCCGGGAGATCAGCCCGCGCCGGTCGCGGGGGTAGGGGGTGCCGACCCCCTCGTAGTAGGAGTTGAACAGGTACTCGTAGGCCGGGTGGAAGTGCTCGTATCCCTTCAAATTGGGGCCGAGCAGAAACGTCTCGAAAAACCACGAAGTGTGGGCGCGGTGCCACTTGGTGGGGCTCACGTCGGGCATCGACTGGACCGTCTGGTCCTCGGCGGAGAGGGGGTCGGCCAGGGCATCGGTCAGCGCCCGCGTGCGGAGAAATCGGCTGGTCAGAGACGCATTGTCCACACTCGTCAGCAGATCGGCCATAGCTGCTCCTCAGCGGTTGCAATCAGGGTCGAGACGGTGGGCAAGGGGCCTGGGTGCACCGTCAGTCATTTAACTTACCCTTTTGTGGTTCGTTTCAAGCCCCGGGGTAGACCACGGGTCGGATACCGGGATCCGACCCCCGGCGGGCCACCGCGTGATCGGTCGAAAAAGATCCGGGCGACGTGTCGATCGGGTCCGGTCCCGTTCGTAGTTGGGGTGAGGGGCCGGCAGGTTGCCGGCCAGGACACAAGGAGGAAAGGCCATGAGCAGGATCGTTGTCACGGAGTTCATGTCGCTGGACGGAGTGATGGAAGACCCGGGGGGCGCCGAGGGGACCAAGAACGGCGGCTGGACCTTCAAGTTCGAACGTGGGCCCGAAGGGGGCAAGTTCAAGTTCGACGAGCTGATGTCCGCCGACGCGCTCCTCCTCGGGAGGGTGACGTATCAAGCCTTCGCCGCCGCCTGGCCGGCGATGGGGGGCGACGAGTTCGGCGAGAAGATGAACAACCTCCCCAAGTACGTGGTCTCGTCGACGCTGAAGGACGCCGAGGCGACCTGGGGCGACACCACCGTGCTCCGGGGCGATGTGGTGGACGAGCTCACCAACCTGAAGTCAGGGCCCGGTGGCAATCTCCTGGTTGCCGGGAGCAGCCAACTCGTCCACAGCCTGGCCGAGAACGGACTGGTGGACGAGTACCGCCTGATGGTGTTCCCCATCATCCTCGGGACCGGCAAGCGGGTCTTCCCCGACGCCGACGTGATGTCCGAGCTGGCGCTCACCACCCAGGCCGTCGATGGCGGCACGCTCCTGCTGACCTACCAGCCGGCGTAACCGTCATGGTCAGGCGGTGTACCCGCCGTTGGAGTCGATGACCGCACCCGTGATGTAGGACGCAGCCGGGCTGGCGAGGAAGGCGATCAGCGGTGCGGTCTCGGCCGGGTCGCTGATTCGCGGGATGGCCAGAGCCGACACCATGGCCTTGAGGACGTCAGGGGACGGGGGCTCCATGTTGGTCTGCATCAGCCCGGCCTGGACCATGTTGACGGTGATGCCGCGCCGCCCCAGGTCGCGGGCAACACCCCTGGTATAGCCGGTGAGCCCGGCATTGGTCGCGGCGTAATCGGCGAAGCCGGGCCGCCCGGTGCGAGAACCGAGGCCGGAGCCGATGTTGATGATCCGGCCGTTGTCCCGGATGACCATCGCCGCCGCCCGGATGATCGCGATGACCCCCGTGTAGTTGGTGGCATGCATCCGGTCGAGCGCGGCGGTGTCGACACTGGGATCGTCGACGGTCTTGCCCGCCTCCACCCCGATGGCGGCGTTGTTGACCAGGACGTCGAGACCGCCGAACCGGGCCACCACATCGTCGATCAGCTGGGGAGCCGACGTCGGGTCTGCCTGGTCGGATCGGAAGGCCGCCGCCTGCACGCCCGTGTCCTCCAGTTCCTTGACCACCCCGGCGGCCTGGTCGGCGGAGGAGACATAGGTGATGGCGACGTCGGCACCGGCGTCAGCCAGAGCCCGGGCAGTTGCCGCACCCAGCCCTCGTGAACCACCGGTGACGAGGGCGACCTTGTCCTGCAGGCTTTGTGACATGGCATGTTCTCTTTTCGGGAGGGGATTATGGACCTCACAGTCCACAATAGGCGGTGGTGGACCGATCGGTCAAGAATGATTACCCTGGTGCCATGGCTCGGCCACGGGAATTCGACGAACGACGGGTGCTGCGGGCGGTGCGCGAACAGTTCTGGAACGCCGGCTACGCGGCCACCTCGCTGCAAGACCTGATGCGTGACAGCGGGCTGGGCAAAGGCAGCCTCTATGCCGCGTTCGGCGACAAGCACCAGCTGTTCCTCCGGGCCCTGCGTGGCTACAACGACGCCAACGACCTGGCGCTGCGGACCATGCTCGAGGCCGCTCCCCGGGCGGTGGACGGTTTGCGGGCGTTCGTGATGGCGCCGGTCAGCGATGCCAGCGGGGTTGCCGCCCAACGCGGGTGCTTCATGGCCAACAGCACCTATGAGCTCGCCGCCGCCGACGCCGAGGTGCTGACGGAGGCCCGGCGCACCTACGAGGCGACGACCGCCGCGGTCGCCGAGTGCGTCGTACGCGCCCAGGGCGAAGGCGATGTGTCGGCCGATTCCGATCCGATGGGGACCGCCCGGGCGTTGCTGGCAGCCCAGCAGGGCGTCGTCTTCATGGGGCGGACGGGCATGGACATCACGACGCTGACGGCGACCGCCGACTCACTTACCGCCCAGCTCCTGCCGGAGGGTTGACCTCGTCGGGAGGCGATGGCCCGCGGCTTCGGCACCGATCGTTCCGGAAAGGTGGCGGTCGGTTGGGCGACGCATTGCTGTCCCGGTTCCTCCCCTATCCGTAGACGTGGGTTCGCGTACGTGGCCGGCCTCCGAGCCCTGATCGCGGTCATCGTTGTCGGCTGGCTCGTCCGCCGGCCAACGAACCGTCAGTGGTGGCGACGGGCCAGGAGGAAATCTCCCGACGGGCGGTGACGAATGAGTAGAAAGAAGCAGGAACTTCGATGCACGCCATCACAAATGCCGCCCGGTGTTGTTTTCCGACCGTGGTCACAAAGTTGAACCAGGCGTCACTGAAGAGAAGGGTGCCGGTGATGGTGGCGGTGACGACGACGTAGGGCGAGCGACGAAAGAGGCACCAGCCCGTGAGGGCCAACCCGACGAGTTCGAAGAGGTCCAGACCCGTCCAGAAAAGACGCAAATTGTGAAGCTGGGCGGTTCGGGGCACGACGGTGGCAACGATGACGAACAGAGGGATGAGAACGACCACGGCCACGGCACACAGGATCGGAAACCATCGGGGCACCGAATCGTGCCTTCCTCGATTTCTCGTCACCTTCAGGGCGAACCAGAGGGAGAAGGCGATCAGCGGTACTTTGACCCAGAACTCATAGAAGAACGCCACCGTCACCGGGCGGTGGTTGGCGGTGATCGTGTCGAACCAGGCGGAAATGAACAGGTAGGTCGCGGCGGATGCGATCCACACCACCGCATTCGGCGCCTTTTGGCGAAATGCGGCCGCGGCCAGCAGCAAGCCGACAACGATGAACACCGACATTCCTACGGACGTCAGCTTCAGGTGGTAGCCACCGGCCACCTGCGGTTGACTGAGGTACAGCACCACGATCCAGGGAGCCAGGAGGATGGCGCCGCCGCCGAAGATGAGGATCGCGAAGCGATTGACCTGGCGATCGTCGGTGTCGGGCCAATCAGCCACCTTCGAGGCCGACGCACGTCGAGGATTCGCCACCGTCCCCACCTATGGCCCTGCACCGGGCGAGCCGCCACGAGCGACGGGTTGGTGGGAGGTGTTCCGAAGTCTCATTGCCAACGCCGGCGGGCGGGCGCCCGATGCCACTGCGGACGGCGAGGATCGGCTCGGTTGCCCCCCGCCCTTTGGCAAGATCCCCACGGGTGCGGTCATCCCTCGATCCTCTCCGTGGGCGTGGCCATGGTGGGCGGCTCACGTGCCTGCACGATAGATGAGGGGCCGGTACCTCGGTGGAGATTTCGAGCCGGCGGTGGGAATCGAACCCACGACCTGATGATTACAAATCATCTGCGCTACCAACTGCGCCACACCGGCCAGGAACCGAGATGCCCGACTCCTGGCGAAGCTTACCGGTCGAAGGCCGGCGAATCCCGGTCTGATCGGCCCGCATCGTCGGTGGGCGGGTGGGCCAAGCTGGAAACACTTGCGTCCGAACTCCCTGGTTGACAGGCTGGACCGGAATGACCAACCCAACCGAACATGGTGGAACCCCGTCGGAGCATGGTGCCGATGGGGAGCGACCGCCCATGATCGGACGGGCGGCCATCGTCCTCATCATCTTCATCATCGCCACCGCGGTGTCGCTCCGGTACGTGCATCCGGCAACTCCGTCCTCGGCCAGCACGGCCACCACCCGAGCCAGCACGGGGACCACCACGCCGGCCGGGCATGCCACCACCACCACGACCACCACCACGCCGCCGTCCAAGGTACCGGTGGTGGTGGCCAACGGTTCGAATGTCTCCGGGGCGGCCGGTTCGATCTCCACCGAGCTCCAGGCGGCGGGTTGGCAGATCCTCCCGGCGGAGAACGCCACCTCCAACGTCAGCGCCTCGGTCGTCTACTACGTGTCCGGCCTCCAGCCGTCGGCGGCGGCCATCGCCAAGTTCCTCGCCATCCCGACCAGCGGGGTCCAACCACTGACCTCCGCCGCCCCGGTCGGCGCAGTGGGAACCGCCCAAGTCGTCGTGGTGGTCGGTCCGGACGTGGCGTCCAAGATCGGGCAGACGACGACCACCACCACCCAACCGGTCGCCACCACCACCACGACCAAGGCCCACTCGACCACGACCACCACCCACCCGACCACCACGACCACCCGAGCGAACTCCTGATCCAGCGAAACGCCGGCCGGTCCGACCTCGCACCCGAGCTGGCGGCGGCGCTGGCCCCGCTGGTGGACGACCCGGCGGCCACCGCCGTCCTCACCGACTTCGACGGCACCCTGGCCCCGATCATCACCGACCCGGCCGCCGTCCAACCCCTGCCCGGGGTCGGGCCCCTCCTCAACCGGCTCTCCGGCCGGTTCGGGATGGTGGCGGTGGTCTCCGGCCGGCCGGTGTCGTTCCTCGCCGATCGGCTGAAGCCGGCGGCGCGGCTTTGGTTGGTCGGCCTCTACGGGCTCGAGCGATCGGAGGGTGCCGGCCAGGTGGTCACCGCCCCCGGGGCCGAGGAGTGGCGTCGGGTGGTGGCGGCCAGCGTGGCCCGCCTGGAGTCCGGAGCCCCCGACGGGGTCACCGTCGAGGCGAAGGGGCTGACGGTCACCGTCCACTGGCGGCGGGACCCGGCCCGGGCCGAAACGGCCGTCGCCCTGGTCGAGGCCGAGGCGGCCGCCACCGGCCTCGAGGCCCATCGGGGACGGATGAGCGTCGAGCTGCGCCCGCCCCTGGCCATCGACAAGGGCTCGGTGACCGGGGAGCTGGTCGAGGCCTACGCCGCCGCCTGCTTCGTGGGCGACGACCTCGGCGATCTCCCGGCGTTTGTCGCCCTCGACCGCGCCTCGGAGACCCGGGGGACCATCACGGTGAAGGTGGCCGCCGTCGACGACGAGAGTGCGCCGGAGGTGGCCGCCGCCGCCGACATCGTGGTCGGAGGTCCGCAGGGGGCGCTGGCCGTGCTCGGCTGGCTGGCCGACCGGGCCTCGGCCGGCCCCCACTGACCGGCCTCAGCCGGCGGCGTCGAGCAGGTCGCGCAACCAGGCCGAGGGTGGCCGGCTGAGGATGAGCTCGCGGAGGGTCTTGGCCAGGGCGGTCCGCTCGCCGTCCTCCATGGCCAGCGCCTCGGCCAACACCGACATGGTGCCGGCCACGTCGAACGGGTTGACCTCGAGCACCCCGGGCCACAGCTCCTCGAAGGCGCCGGCCTCCCGGGACAGGGCCACCACCCCGTTGCGGGTGTTGACCAGCGGACCCTCCTTGCACACCAGGTTCAACCCGTCTCGGATCGGGTTGACCAGCAGGACGTCGTAGCGGGTGAGGGCGGCCACCGACGACGGGTAGTCGTCCTCGACCAGCAGGATGATCGGCGTCCAGTCCGGGGTGGACCACTGCTCGTTGATCCGGGCCACCGTCGACTCCACCTCGTTCTGGTAGGCCAGGTACTCGGCCAGACCCTGGCGGGAGGGATAGGCCATGGCCACGAATACGACCCGCTCGCGGAGTTGGGGTTGTTGTTCGAGGAGCTCCTCGAAGGCCCAGAAACCGCGGAGGAGGTTCTTGGACAGCTCCATCCGGTCGACCCGGACGATGACCTGACGGTCGGCGCCGCCGATGGCCTCCTCCAGCGCCACCACCGCGTCGCGCACCTCCGGCAAGGCGGCGGTGATGGCCAGCTGCTCGGGGTCGGGGGTCAGGGCCGAGGTGAACGTGGAGATCCCATCGCCCTCCCCGGGCCGGCCGGCTCCCAGTTCGAGCTGGCAGGCCCGGTAGCCGGCGGCCCAGCGGTCGCAGTGGAAGCCGCGGGCGTGGTAGCCGGCCATCCCGGCCAGCAGCTCCTCGGCCACCGGAACCGGGAGCATCCGCAGCGCCGAGGGGTCGGCGAACGGGGTGTGGGTGAAGTGGACGGTGCGGAGGTCGGGCCGGACCCGGAGGAGCTCGGAGCCGAGCAGCGACAGGTGGTAGTCGTGGATGAGGACCCGCCCGCCGGACGGGGCCACCTCGGCCACCCGGTCGGCGAACATCCGGTTGTAGTCCCGGTAGGCCTCCCACGCCTCGGCCCAGTGCTGGTCGGACCGGGGCCGGCGGGCGGCGTCGAACAGATGGTGGTGGCAGAACCACAGGGTGGCGTTGGAGACGACGTCGTAGGCCATCTGGTAGAGCGCCGGGTCGGGATCCAGCAGCTCGAGGCGGAGCCCGGGATCGGTGGCGAGACCCTGGGCGATGGCCATCCGGTCGGCGTCGCCGAGGGCACAGGCCACCCAGGTGGCGCCGGTTCCCGCCACCAGGGGCTGGAGGGAGCCGGCCAGGCCTCCTGCCGCCACCCCGTTGACGGGACGACCGTCCTCGAAGTGGAACGAGAGGGGCCCCCGGTTCGAGGCGATCACCGTGTCGGCCAGCGAACCGTCGCCGACCGGGACCGGGGGGATGGCTGCCACGTTGCGACCCTACCCGGCAGCGAGGAGTCCGAACCGCCGATTTCCAGGGCCGGCACCTGGCCACTTGACAAGATAGTGAGTAACCACTCACAATGGGGCTGTGATGGTTTCGACCCGACAGACGGCAGACGAGCGGCGCACCGCGGTGCTGGCCGCCGCCATCACCGAATTCGCCCGCTCCGGGTACGCCGGCACTTCGACCGACGCCATCGCCTCCCGGGCGGGGATCTCCCAGCCCTACCTGTTCCGCCTGTTCGGGACCAAGAAGGACCTGTTCATCGCCACCTACGACCTGGTCGGGGACCGGATCATCCGGGAGCTGACCCGGGCGGCCGAGGGCCTCGACGGCGAGGAGGCGCTCCACGCCATGGGCGGGGCCTATCTCGAGTTGATGCAGGATCCGGATCTGCTCCAGGTGCAGATGCACGGGTTCGCCGCCGCCACCGGAGACGCCGACATCGCCCGGAGCTGCCGGCGCACCTTCGAGGTGCTGTGGCACCTGGTCGACGAACGCCTCGGTCTCGACGAGGAGTCCGTCCGCCAGTTCTTCGCCACCGGGATGATGATCAGCGTGATGTCGGCCATCGACCTGCTGTCGATCCCCGACCACTGGGCCCAGTCGTTCTGTCCCCAACCGGAAAAGCTCGAAGCGGTGGCTGCCGCCGGTCGAGCCCTCGAGGAGCGGCGACGCTCCGCAAC
>DASZNG010000200.1:0-10592 GCA_035551535.1 Acidimicrobiales bacterium
GCTCCGACCGCCCCCCGTTCGAGACGATGGCCGCCCTCGTCTGCCAGGGCCTGTTCGACCGCTTCCCGAATGTCCGGGTGGCCACCATCGAATCGGGGGCGGAGTGGGTGCCGCTCCTCCTCAAGAAGCTGGCCAAGTCCTACGGGCAGATGCCGACATCCTTTCGGTCCGACCCGGTGGAGGCATTCCGCGAACACGTCTGGGTCGCCCCCTTCTACGAGGACGACATGGGGGTGCTGAAGGACGTGCTGGGAGTCGACCGTCTGCTGTTCGGATCCGACTGGCCGCACGCCGAAGGGCTCTCCGAGCCCCGGGACTTCGCCCTCGACCTCCGCCGCTACGACTTCCCCGAGGACGACATCCGCCACATCATGCAGGACAACGGCCGGGTGCTCACCGTCCGGTCGACCTGATCGCTGGCGGGTCGGGGCGGGAGATCCCGCCGGCTCAACGGAGGTTGGCGAGGGCGGGCCGGCCCGCGCCCATCAGCGCCGGCAGAGATGCCGAGTGGTGCTCGACGGTGAAAGCGGTGGCGGGATGGGAGGGCTGGCCGGTGGGGAGACATCGAGGTTGGTCATATCGACCTTCGACGCTCCCCGAGGGAGGATCAAGAGGAGATTTCGGCCGCCGATCATCAGAAACAAGATCATCCTCTACCCTGCGATCATGTCGGGTCCGGGCAGCAGAGCACCCACGCCGCGTTCCGGAAATGAAACGCCGGACCGACGACTGAGTTTCGGCGTCAAGACCAGCCAGATGGGACTCACCTACGACGACATCCTCCGGATCTGGAGGGACGCCGACCGGATCCCCGTGTTCGAGCACGCCTGGCTCTGGGACCACCTGGTGCCGATGCGGGGTGACATCCGGGGCGCGGCCCTGGAAGCCTGGACGCTCCTGGCCGCCCTGGCCGCCCAGACCCGCCGGTTACGGCTGGGAGTCATCGTGACCAGCAATCGGCTCCGATCGCCGACGCTGTTGGCGAAGATGGCGGCCACCGTCGACGTCATCTCCGGGGGTCGACTCGATTTTGGATTCGGCGCGGGTGGGAGCCGGGTACCCGGCGACAACCCCGCGATTCGAGAGTACGAGGCCTACGGCGTCCCCCTGGTCTCGCCGGGTGAAGCCGTGCGCGACTTCGGCGAGTCCTGCGAGATCATCCGTCGGATGTGGACGGAGACCGAACCCTTCGACTTCGACGGTCGTTCCCTCCGGCTTACCGGGGCGGTGTGCGAACCCAAGCCCGTCCAGCATCCCCATCCCCCGATCTTGATCGGAGGCTGGGGCGAGCAGGTCCTCCGCATCGTGGCGGAATACGCCGACATCTGGAACTGCCCGGCGTATACCGTCGACCAGTTCGAAGCGAAGAACGCCATCCTCATTGAGTATTGTGCCGCCATCGGGCGGGATCCGAACGAGATCGTCCGTTCCGTCCAGATGGTCGTCCGGGGTAACGACCCGGATGCACCGGCGGCTACCCGCGACGGCATCTTCGAGATGATCGACGCGGGCATGACCCACCTGGTCCTCCTCCCCGTCCCCTGGGACCGGCCGGTGCAGTGGCTGGCCGACGAGATCGTCGAGCCCGTCCTCGCCGAAGTCTCCTGAGGGTGCATCCCCCGATCATCGAGTGTGGCGGCCAAGGCCGACAGTCAGCCGCGGGGTGGCGGGGTCGGTCGGGATGCAGTCTCCTGGAGCCAATCCACGATGGACTGCTCATAGGCGAGGCCAAAGCGGATGACCGGCAGGCGATCGTCATCGGACGCCAGCGAGCCCTCGACCTCTCGATAGAGCGCCAGACGGTGCTGGTGATCCTGGCGGCTGGATTCGAGGAACCCGGCCAGCACCTCGGGCTCGAGGTGTCGGGCAAACCACAGGGTGACCAACAGTGGGAACCGGATCTGCTCAGGACCCGGCGGCTGGGCGATCCAGCCCCGAAACACCTTCCGACCGGCGGCGGTGATGGTGAACGGTCGCCGCTCACGGGACCCGGGGGCACCGGCCTTCACCAGGCCCCGGGTTTCGAGGACGCGCAGCTCCCGGTAGACGTGGCTCGAGGTGATGTTCCAGAAGCGATCCAGCACGCCCTCGACCTGCTGGAGGAGATCCCAGCCGGTCTTCGGCCCGTCGTGCAGGAAGCCGAGCAGCGATCCCTGGGTGGCGTTGAGCTTGTTCACCTTGACATTCCCTTCAGGAGGGTAAAGGGTAGCAGAGGACATTCCCTTGAGGAGGATCGATGGCCGAGAACAACACTGAGGTCGATCGGATCGTGGCCCGGCTCCAGCAGGACGGCTACGCCAGCGTCCCCGACGCCATCGACACCGACCAGGTGGATCGGGTGCGCGCCGACCTCGAGGCGGAGCTGGCCCGCACCCCGACCGGCCGCGACGACTTCGAGGGACGCCGTACCCGGCGGGTCTACGCCCTGTTCGCCAAGACCCGATCGCTGGACGCCCTGGCCACCCATCCGGTGATCCTGGGCGTCCTGGACCAGGTCCTCGGCCACTACCAGTTGAGCGCTCCGGCCGGCATCGCCATCGGGCCGGGGGAAACCGAGCAACCGCTGCATGCTGACGACGCCATCTACCCGATCCCCCGACCCCATGACGAGCTGGTGGTGAACGTGATGTGGCCGCTCGAGGACTTCACCGAGGCCAACGGCGCCACCCGGATCGTCGCCGGGAGCCACCGCTGGGCCGACCGACGGCCCGACCCGGACACCCCCGCCGTCGGGGTGGCATTGCCGGCCGGCTCGGCGCTGGTCTACCTCGGAAGCGTCTGGCACGGCGGTGGCGCCAACCATACCGACCGGCCCCGTCTGGGGGTCGTCCTCCACTACGCCGTCGGGTGGCTGCGGCCCGTCGAGAACCACGTCTTGGCCGTACCCCCGGCCGTCGCCGGCTGCCTGTCACCCCGACTCCAGGAGCTGCTCGGCTACAACATCTACCCGCCCTTCATCGGCTACGTCGACGGCCGCCACCCGGCCAAGCTGCTGGCCGACGTGGTCATGCCGCGGTGAATTCCGGGACCGTCGGGCTTGTGATTCCCGCCGGGTGGTGAAGAATCTGGGGGAGCTGTCGATCGGGACGCCCCTCGCTCGTCGTAATCAGTGAGTGGCCCCGACCCCGGGACCGAAACCAGAAGGAGCACATCATGGCCGAGTACCTGATCCTCATCTATGGGGACGAGGCTGCCTTTGCGAAGGCTGACCCCGCGACCGGTGATCAGATGATGAAAGAACATGTGGTCTTCGGCGAGCGCAATGCCGCCGCCCTTCGGGGCGGGAACGCCTTGCAGCCCACCAGCACCGCCACCTCGCTGCGCACCGACTCGGCCGGGAATGTCACGGTGACCGACGGGGCGTTTGCCGAGACCAAGGAAGCCCTCGGGGGTTACTACCTCATCGAAGCCGCCGATCTGGACGAGGCATTGGCCATCGCCAAGCAGGTACCCGCCCCGACCGGCGGAGTCGAGGTCCGACCGATCAGGGTCTTCGACTGAGCGACACCCGGCATCACCTGAACGCCGCCGTCGAGGCCGCGGTCGCTGACGCGCACCGTCGCGAGTGGGGCTTCGTGCTCGCCGCCACCGTGCGGGTGACCGGCGACATCGACATCGCCGAGGAGTGCGTCCAGGATGCCTATGCGCGAGCGCTGGCGACCTGGTCGACCACCGGCATACCGTCGAAGCCCGGCGCCTGGTTGACCACCGTCGCCAAGCGCCGGGCCATCGACGTGGCCCGCCGCGCCTCTACCCATGAGCGGGCCCTGCCCCTGCTGGTCGAGCCGGTGGCCGCGCCCGAGCCGGGCGACCTGGCCCCACCGGACGTCATCGACGACCGCCTCCGTCTGATCTTCACCTGCTGTCACCCGGCCATCGCCACCGATGCGCAGGTGGCACTCACCCTTCGGCTGCTGTGTGGTCTGACCACCGCCGAGGTCGGCCGGGCGTTCCTGGTCAGCGAAGCGACGATGGCGGCCCGGATCACCCGGGCCAAGAAGAAGATCGCCACCGCCCGCATCCCCTACCGGGTGCCGCCTCTCGAAGAGCTTCCTTCCCGCATCGACGCGGTGCTGACCGTCGTCCATCTGCTGTTCACCACCGGCCACACCGCCCCGGCCGGCGCCGACCTCATCCGCCGGGACCTGGTGGAACGGTCACTCGACCTGGCCCGCATCCTCCGGACCCTGCTGCCTGACGATGCCGACGTCGCCGGCCTGCTGGCCCTCATCCTCCTCACCGACGCCCGGCGGGCCACCCGGACCGGCGACGGGGGGGAATTGATCCTGCTGGCCGACCAGGACCGCACCCACTGGGACCGCGCCGCCATCGGAGAGGGCATCCCGCTGGTTCGACAGGCGCTCGGTCGACGGCCGCCCGGCAGGTTCGCGCTGATGGCCGCCATCGCCGCGGTGCACGCCGAAACCCCGTCATGGGACGCCACCGATTGGCAGGAGATCGTCGGGCTCTACGACCTGCTGGTGGAGATCTGGCCGTCGCCGGTGGTCGCCCTCAACCGGGCCGTCGCCGTCGGCCTGGCCGAGGGACCGGCCGCCGGGCTCGTGGCTCTCGATGCCCTGGCCACCGAGCCGCTCCTGGCCACCTACAGCTACCTGGCCTCGGCGCGGGCCGACTTCCTCCGTCGGCTGGGCCGGACCGGCGAGGCACGGGAGGCCTACGAGGAAGCCCTCCTCCTCAGCGAGAACGCCGTCGAGCGGGCGTTCCTGGCCGACCGGCTCGGACAGGTCGAAATCTGACCGCGGTCTGAGCCACCCGGTGGCATCCAATCGGGACAACGGCGAATAGAGTCGATCCGACCAGGAGCAGGAAGGGATCCGGATGACCACGTCGCCCACTGATGCCGAGTCGACGAACAGAACCCCGGTGGACGGTGAGGTGACCGGCGCCATCGGTCGGCTGCACACCCGGGCGATCGACATTTCACGCCGGGTGACCCGTTTGCTGGCCACATCCAGTGACGCCACCGACGTCCTGACCGCCATCGGGAACCGGCTGGCGAACTCGGTGATCAGGCCGCTGGGAGCGGCAGTCGGCACCTCGACCACCGATGCGGGGGTGGCGCCGAGCCAGGCCGAGCCCGACGGTCCGGCCCCGCTGGCCGGTGAGTTGTGGTCGCTCGCCCAGGAGGCAACCGCGCTGCGGGTCAGGGCGGGAACCACCCCGCCGGTGATGGAAGCCACCGCCGCCCTCCAGGATCTGGCCTGCATGGCCAGCTCCCTCGGAGACTCCGAAGACGCCGCAGCCCGGTTGGCGGAATCGGCCGAGATCCAGTCCGATTTGGCGCCGGAGATCCTGGCGGCAACCGACGGGCCGTACCTGATCACCAATGTGGCCCGCCTGACCGACTGGCTCGGCGGGGAGATCCCGCCACGCCCGCAGATGGCCCTCTGCCGTTGCGGTGCCTCCTCGATGAAACCGCTCTGCGACGGAAGCCACGCGCGGGTCGGGTTCCAGTCGGTCAAGAGCCCCGCCCGGGTTCCCGACCGACGGGACACCTACGTCGGCCAGCAAGTCACCATCTTCGACAACCGGGGGATCTGCCAGCACTCCGGCTACTGCACCGACCGCCTGGCGACCGTCTTCCACGCCGGCGACGATCCGTTCGTCACCCCGAGCGGGGGACGAATGGATGAGATCATCCGCGCCGTTCGGGACTGCCCGTCGGGGGCCCTGAGCTTCGCCATCGATGGGCAGGAGGCCCGAGCCGAGGTCGACCACGGCGGCACCCGGGGGCCGGCGATCGAGGTGACCAAGGACGGTCCGTACCGGATCACCGGCAGCCTGGAGCTGCACGACGGGGAGGGAAACGACGAGCCCCGGGCCGAGGGGTCGTCCCGAGAGCACTACGCCCTCTGCCGCTGCGGGCAATCCCAGAACAAGCCGTTCTGCAGCGGGATGCACTGGTATGTCGACTTTCACGATCCGGCCCCGGATCCGGATCGGGAACCGACGGTGTACGAGTGGTGCGGGGGGTTGCCCGCGTTGACCCGGATGACCCGGCTGTTCTACGAGAAGCACGTCCCCGAGGACCCGCTGCTGGCACCGTTGTTCGCCAACATGTCGGCCGATCACCCTCAGCGGGTGGCGGCCTGGCTCGGCGAGGTCTTCGGCGGGCCGAAGTCCTACAGCCGGTCCTACGGCGGGTACCCACGGATGATCTCCCAGCACCTCGGCAAGGAGATCACCGAAGAGAAGCGGGCCCGCTGGGTGACGCTGCTCCAGCGATCCGCGGTCGAAGCCGGCCTGCCCGACGATCCGGAGTTCCGCTCGACCTTCGGTTCCTATATCGAGTGGGGTTCCCGACTGGCGCTGGAGAACTCCCAGGTCGGCGCCCAACCGCCGGAGAAAATGCCCATGCCCTACTGGGACTGGCACACCGCGGCGGGAGCGCCCGGATCCCGGGTCTCGGCGGTTGGCCCCTCGACCGACGACGGACCGCCGATGGTGTTGCCGGGGCCGGACGAGCCGGTGAGTTTCGAACACCACATCAAGTCGCTGTTCCGGCGACGGGATCGGCAGTCGATGACCTTCGCCTTCGATCTCTGGGACTTCAAGGACGTCAAGGACCACGGCGAGGAGATCCTGCATCGGCTGGCGGACGGATCGATGCCGTGTGACGGCACCTGGCCCAGCGAGCGCATCGCCGTCTTCCAGCGCTGGGTCGAGTCCGGGATGCCGGCCTAGTGCCGGCGGTGGCCGGATGACCGCCCGATGAGCAAACTCCGGGTGGAGGCGTTCAGCGACGGGGTCTTTGCCATCGCCATCACCCTGCTGATCCTCACCATCGCCCAGCCCAACAACTACCACAAACTCGGAAATCAACTGGCGGAGCGCTGGCCGTCGCTGGCCGCCTATGTGGTCAGCTTCGCGGTCATCGGCATCATGTGGCTGAACCACCACGCGATCTTCAACCACCTCGACCGCATCGATCGCGGGATGTTCTACCGCAACCTGCTGCTGTTGATGACCGTGGTGTTCATCCCCTACCCGACCGGCGTCTTCGGGGAGGCCCTCCGTCAACACGCCGGGGCCAAGACGGCCGCCGTCTTCTACAGCGCCGTCCTCACGGTGAACGCCCTGGCCTGGTCGGCGCTCTGGCTGCACGCCTCGGTTGGGCGCCGCCTGCTGCATCCGGACTTTCCCGAGGATCAGCGGCGGATCGCCACCCTGTTGTTCACCGCCGGAGTGCTGTTCTACGCCATCGCTACCGGGATCGCCTTCCTCAACCCCTACGCCTGCCTCGCCTTCCACGGCGCTCTCGCCCTGTACTACGCCTTCGACCCCATCTCCCGCCGGGTGGAACGACAGCAATCCGGATAGGCCCGGTCCCGTATTGACGCCGACCGCCCGGGTGTTGAAGGGTCTCCGGATGGGATCGGATCGGATCAGGCTCGGCGTCATCGGCGTAGGCAACATCGCCCGGCTGAATGTCCAGGGATATCTGGACCACCCCGAGTGCGATGTCGTCGCCCTCTGTGACACCCAGCTCGAGCGGGCGGAAGACCTGGCCAAGGAGTGGGGAATTCCCGACGCCTACGATCGGGTCGAAGACCTCCTCGCCGACCGGTCGATCGACGCGGTAGAAATCCTCACCCCCACCTACCTGCACCATCAGCACGTGATGGCCGCGCTCGAGGCGGGCAAGCACGTCTCGGTGCAAAAGCCGATCGCCAACACCGTCGAAGACGCACGGGAGATGGAACAGAAGGCCATCGAAACGGGGCTCACCCTCCGGGTGAGCGAGTGCTACGCCCACTACCCCCCTCTCGAGCAGGCCAAGGCATTGATCAGCGAAGGGGCGATCGGGACTCCTGTCGCCATTCGGATCAAGACGGTTGTCGGCCAGACCGACTCCGCCTTCCAGGCCGGGCTCGAGGCGGGCGGCTACGTATGGCGGCTCAACGCCCGGAGTCCAGGAGGTCACCTGTTCGACGACATGGTCCACAAGTACGCCATGGCCCGGTGGCTGGTCGACCAGGACATCGTCAACGTCCAGGCGACGGTTCGGCGGCGGGACTTCTTCTTCGAGCCCTGCGCGGCCATCTTCGAGTACGAGGATCCGGGGCTCCTCGGGACGATGGAGGCTTCCTACGCACCCAAAATGTGGATGCGCTCCCAGTACTTCGGCGCCGACGAGTTCTTCGAGGTGCAAGGGGACGAGGGCTTCGTGTGGGTCACCCGTTGCACCGGAGAGATGCTGGATCTGGCGCCGTTGATGCTCTACCGCGGGGACCAGGCTGGCCCGTCGATGACCGAGTTCGAGGACATCGAGACCGACTGGGGCTCGGGATTCCGGCGGTCGTCCGCTCACTTCATCGACGCCCTCCGTAACGGGACCCAGCCGGACATGTCGGCTGGGGACGCCATCAAGGTCCTGCAACTCTGCTTTGCCGTCTACCAGGCCGGTAACACCAACTCGAGGGTGGATCCCCGCACCATCACCGGCTCGGTGATCCCCACCGGCTGGGCCGAATGGTAAGGATGGGCCCGTGACCGTCGTCGGACTCGCCAATCTCGCCGTCAAGGTCAGCGACCTCGACGAGGCGATCGCCTTCTACGAGCGCCTGGGCGCCAGGGTGCGCGATCGGATCGAGTGGGGCGGCGGAGAGCGGGTGGACGTGTCCGTGGGCCCGCTGGAGATCACCCTGTTCACCCGGGCTCTCTACGAAGACGAAGTGGCACTCGACGCCGACTGCTTCTTGCATCCGGCGCTGTTCACCGACGACCTCGACCGCCAGCTCGAGGGGCACGCGGTCATCTGGGGACCCGGCGAGGTCTCGGGTCCGTTCGGGCGCCGGCGCATCGCCTTTGTGAATGCGCCCGGCAACATCCGGCTCGAGTTCATGGAGCAGCTCGACGAACCACAGGGTCAGGAGCCATGAAAGTCACCAGAATCCTCCATCACAGCGTCAACACCGAAGGCGCACTGGCGCCGGCGGTCGAGTTCTACCGCTCACTGTTCGAGTTGGAGGATGCCAACCGCCCGGAGATCCCCGGGGTAGGCGGCCACTGGTTCGCGGTCGGGGATGCCCAGATACATCTGGTCGACGCGCCGGCGGGAGACGACATCATCCGACCCACCGGTCCACACGAGTGCTTCGGGGTCGACGACATCGATGCCGCCATCCGCGAACTCGATGCTCGGGGTATCGCCTACAAACGCGGGCGGCAGGGCGACGTCGTACAGATCTGGTTCGTCGATCCGGCCGGACACACCATCGAGATCCAACGGGATCCCGATCAGGTGCCGTGAACCTCGCTCAGGCCGGCGGCTTGGCCCGGACCGCGGGGATGATCACCCCGACCAGGCCACGGAGCATGGCGACGGTGACGTTGGCCCAATCGAAGTAGTCCTTCCACAACGCGATTTCGCCGTCTCGAACGTCGAACCGCCCGCAAACCCAAAACTGCATACGCAACGCGCCCCAGGTGAGCACGTCGGTGCGCTCGGTCAGGACGGCTCCCTCGTCACTGGATATCGAATGAAAATAGACCTCGAACCCGGCTCCGGGTAATCCCATCGCCGCCCCGAGCACCCGACGAACTCGCTCCCGACCCCGAATGGTCGGCGTGGACACGTTGATGTACTCGACGTCGTGCGCCAGCAGGTCGGCGGCCCGATCGAGATCCCCAGCCGCCAATCCCTCCAGGAATTGCCGCACCACGGTGATCGGCGATGCCTCGGTGGCGGGCTTTCCGTTGGCGAGGTGGGCGACCTGGCTCTTGGAGGTAGTCATGATGTCGAAGCTACCTCGCATGGCTTTCGCCGTCATCCGCCATCCTCACCGGCCCGATGACCGGGGACAACGTGCACCGGACCCCGTCCCTCGGCCGGGGAACACCATCGCCGGCTCGGGCCAGCCCGCGGACGTCGTCACCTGGACCCCATTTCGACCGGTTCGGGGTCCCCACCCATCATCTTGAGCATCATCGCCCCGCCGGTCAGGAAGAACCGCCAGAGCCGGGCAATACCGGCCACCATGAAGATGATGTTGAGGTAGGTGGTGTAGTCCCAGCTGATGGTCGGGTTGAGACCTTGGCATTGCGGGTGGCCGGTATCAACCCGGCCGCGCCGAAGATCAGCTCCACCGCGTAGCCGGCAACGACCATGGTGGCGTAGAACGTCCCCAGAACGAACAGCATCATCTTCGTCCCGTAGTACTTCCGGTAGATGATCAGGATGGGCAAGATGATCAGGTCGGCAAAGATGAAGCTGATGACCCCGCCGAAGCCGATTCCGCCGTTCCAGAGGACGGCGGCCAGTGGGACATTCCCGATCGAACAGACGAAGGAGAAGATCGAGATCACCGGTCCGATCAGCGGTCCGGAGATCCTGGCGGCGGCGACCGAGCGGCTGGGCGATCATTTGAGTTCCTGCGTCAGCGAAGCCATCGAGGTCGGCGGGCCCGACGCCCAGAAGAAGATCGCCCAAGCGACGGACGCCATCGCCCGGCTGGTGCGCTCCTGAACAGGGCACATTCGGCGGGGATGGGCCGTTCCGGCCCGTCGGCCTCCCGGCAATCCTCTCGTAACAATCGCTGCATAGAGTTGGTAGATGCCCACGGCTCGAA
>DASZNG010000201.1:0-1929 GCA_035551535.1 Acidimicrobiales bacterium
TCGAGCCAGTACCCCTGGCCGTCGCTGAGCCACATCCGGTGGTTTCAGGTGGTGTCGGCCTGCAACCCGATGACCTACGTGAGCGAAGGCCTCCGGGGCCTGATGGTCCCGAACGTCCCCCACATCCAGACCTGGATCTGCTTCGTGGCCGCCATCGGCGCCTGGTTGATCCTGACCGCCATCGGCATGATCGGGTTCCTCCGCCGGGCGCAGGGCTGAGCGCCGGGTCGCCCGGGGCTCACTGTTCGGCGAGGATGGCCGCCAGCTCGGCCAACGGGTCCCGGACCGGTGGCCCTCTGGTTTCGACGGTGGCCATGACGATGGTCCCGTTGAACCGGAACGGGGCCTGGTAGCCGAGGCCGACCGCCGGGCCCCACTCGTAGCCGCAGGTGAGACCGATCCCCACCCCGTTGAACCCGGAAGGGGTGAAACGGGGCACGTCCCCGCGGGCGGCGACCTTCCCATCGACGCTGAGTACCATCTGGCCACCGAGCCCGTCGTATTTCTCTAGGTCGAAGGCCAGCGAATGGTGGCCGGGCCCGATGGTCCGGGGGGCCTCGATGACGTGGCGCTCCTTGCCGTAGAGGTTGTGCACGTACCGGAGCCGGCCCTCGAACAGGTGCAGCGACCAACCTCCGAGGGCGCAGCCGAGGGCGAGCAGCGCCCCATGAGGGGCGGCTCCGGCGGGGACGTCGACGTCGACGGCGATGCGATGGGCCCGGTTGCGGACGTTGACCGCCACCTGTTCGGGCACCGGAGCCAGGTCGGGAAAGTACCGGAACACGGTCCGGGGCCGACGGTGGTCGGGTTTGGGATGGACGAGGGCCCACAGCACCCGATTGTCGAGCGGAAGGACCTGGTTCTGCCGCGCTTCCTCCCACCACAGCGCGACCAGCTCGGCCACCTTCTCCGGGTGGGCGGCGGCCAGATCGCGGGTCTCCGAGACGTCCTCGGCCACGCGGTAGAGCTCCCAGACGTCGTCGTCGAACGAGGCATTGGGGTTGAGCCCGTCGTCATAGAGGGGCCCGACCGGATGGAAGGTGACGGCCTTCCAGCCGCGGTGGTAGATGGCCCGGGATCCGAACATCTCGAAGTGCTGGGTGATGTGCTGCTCCGGCTGTTCGGCGCCGCCGGGGCCCAGCAGGTAGTTGAAGCTGACCCCGTCGATCGACGACTGGCGGACCGAGTCGATCTCGACCGGCGGCCGGATGCCGGCCAGATCGAGCACCGTGGGGAGTACGTCGATGGCGTGGGCGAACTGGTGCCGGATGCCACCGGCACTGGAGCCGAGCCGATTCGGCCAGCTGATGATGCACGGATCCGCCACCCCACCCTCGTGCACCTCCCGCTTCCACCGCTTGAACGGGGTATTGCCGGCCATCGTCCAGCCCCACGGGTAGTTGTTGTGGCTCAGGGGGCCGCCGATCTCGTCGAGGCGCTCGAACATCTCGTCATTGCTGGCCGGGTCGAGATTGGAGAGGCGCACGTCGTTGATGGAGCCCTCCGCCCCGCCTTCGGCGCTGGCGCCATTGTCGGAGACCACCACCACCAGGGTGTCGTCGAGCTCCCCGGTTTGGCGGAGGAAGTCGATGACCCGACCCAGCTGGCTGTCGGTATGGGAGAGGAATCCGGCGAAGCACTCCATGAACCGGGCGGCCACCGCCTGTTGTCGGTCGTCGAGGCTGTCCCAGGCCGGCACCCATGGCGGCCGGGGCGACAGCGCGGTTCCCGGGGGCAGGATCCCGAGCTCGAGCTGCCGGGCCCAGGTGCGTTGCCGCCAGGCGTCCCACCCGTCGTCGAACTGGCCGGCGTACCCCCCGATCCAGGCGGCGGGGGCCTGGTGGGGGGAGTGACAGGCGCCGGTGGCCAGGTACAGAAAGAAACGCTGGTCGGCGTCCACCGCCCGGAGGTCGGCGAGGTACTCGATGG
>DASZNG010000202.1:0-8741 GCA_035551535.1 Acidimicrobiales bacterium
CCTGGCTGTGGTCGGCGACCCGCCAGTTGGCGATTTCGGGAGCCGCGGCCGCCGTCACCTACACCATCGGCTATTTGATCGGCAGTGGCGGCCACTGAGCCGCGCCCGCGCCACGCTTGGCCGGCGTGCTGGCACGACCCCACCGACCTCGCGCAACCCGCTCCCGGTGGCACGCGCCCATCGATGGGGGCCATGGGCATCGCCTACTCCAACTCCAAGCTCGCCATCCTGTATTTCGCCCACGAACTGCAGCGGCGAGCTCCGGCTGGCATCACAGCATCGTTTTCAAGTCCGGATACCAAGGTGCCCTCCGTCGCGCTCGATGAGCGATGGGCCCATCTGCGCGACAGCGCCTTCGTCGTCAGAGGCAAGCAACGGCAGGTAAAACCCATCGCGCAAAGATCCGGAACGGGAGCGCCGACTCTGGGACGCCAGCGCCGAATTGCTGCAGGCGGCCAGCCGATGTCAGGCGTGATAGCCGATGACCGGCGAGGCGCAACCTATGAGGTTGCCGATTCCGGTGGGCCCACTGATCGGACGTAGGCCCGGTCGATGTGGTGCTCGACGAAGCCCATCGACTGATAGAGGGACAGCGCCGGGTTGTCTCCGTCGACATAGAGCATGCCGACCCGGAGGCCGGCGCCGGCCAGGCTGTCCAGCCCGGCGACGGTGAGAGCCCGGCCGAGCCCGTGTCCCTGGAAATCCGGGTCGACCGAGATGACGTAGATCTCGCCCATGGGCGGCGAGGTGTCGTCGTGGACCTTTGTCCAGCAGGACGCGGCCAACCGTCCATCTGGTTCGTAAAGACGAAAACCGGCCGGGTCGAACCAGGGCTCCGCTTCCCGTTCGAGCAAGGTGGCGAAGGTCCAGTTCCCCTGTTCAGGATGGGTGGCAAATGCCCGATTGTTGACCTCCAGCCATGCCTCCTCGTCCTGGCCCGGCACGAACGCCCGGGTCTCGACCTTTGGCCGGGGATCCTCGATGGGGAGCGGACGGCGCAGCTGGATGAGATCCCGCTCTTGTCTCAGGCCGTGGGCTGCGGCCAGCCGGTCGTCCGGCGGGGTGACGTGGCTGGCCCAGTAGCGCAGCGTCCGGGGTCTGTGGTTCCCGGTCATGCGGCCGGCCTCCTCCACGGCGGCACCGAGCAGCGCGTCGGCGATGCCCGCCTCCGGGCCCCGGAATCGCGGATCCATCACCAGTTCGAGGCCGAGGGCGCCGTTGGTGCCGGCCGGGTTCAGCTGGGCGTAACCCACCGGTTCGGGGTGATCGGGGTCGTGGGCGAACAGCGCAGCGAATTCATCGGGCGGGCCACCGGGTTCAGCCTCTCGTCCGGCGCCGTCGGTCCCGTCCGTGGTGCGATCGAGTGCCTGGGCGAGCTCCAACCGTTTGTGTTCACTGAGCGCGTCGTATCCATCCGACTCGGCGGCGGCTTCAACCAGGCGGGTAATGTCGGCGTAGGAGTCGGCGTCGAGACGGTGAATCGTCGTGAGTCGCACCCCGGTCATGGGAGTGACGCTACCGGTAGTCTCCTCAGGTGGCTCGACCCCGAACGCCTGCCGGCCGCGCCCGAGAGACCAATCTGCGCCTGGCCGCCGAGTATCCGGGTTCCGCCTCTGAGCTGTGCGCGCTGGACCACCACGGTCCGTTTCAGCTCCTGGTGGCCACCATCCTCTCCGCCCAGACCACCGACGAGCGGGTCAACATGGTGACGCCGGTGCTCTTCGCTCGCTACCCTGATGCTCCCGCCCTGGCCGCCGCCGATCCCGGCGAGCTCGAGGACATCATCCATTCCACCGGGTTCTTCCGGGCCAAGGCCCGGAATCTGATCGCGATGGCCCAAGGGGTGGTGGCCAGGTTCGGGGGCGAGGTACCCAGCCGCCGCGAGGACCTGGTCACCCTGGCCGGCGTCGGCCGAAAGACGGCCAACGTGGTGCGGAGCGTGGACTTCGGGCTCCCCGGGCTCCCGGTCGACACCCACGTTGGCCGGCTGGCCCTCCGGTTGGGCCTGACCACGGAGACCGATCCGGTCAAAGTCGAATTAGCGCTGAACAAGCTGATCCCGGAGCGGGACCACGGGTCGTTCAGCCTCCGTTTGATCCTCCACGGTCGGAGGATCTGCGTTGCCCGGTCCCCACGCTGCGCGGATTGCCTGTTGGCAGATTTCTGCCCCAGTGCTTTCAAAATGGGCACTGACCAGGTCGTTCGGCCGCCCAAAGGGAAGATCCCGGCAAAGGACCAGAAGAAATCCGTGCCCTCATAAGAGTTGGGTGAAATTTGGGGTGGTGACTGGAACAAAGGCCTCTGGATGATGTTGTACTGGTTACTCGGAACCGGTTCCCGCCACCTGGTTCCGTGGAGCGGAGTTCGGGCCCCGCCGCCCGACCCGCTCGCGCAAAGGCGCCCCTTGGGGCGCCTTTGCTGCTGTCGGTGGACGGTTCGAAGCCGAGCCAGGGCCCGGCGCCGGCGGCCGGGAGTCAGGCGGACTGCTCGGGGAGATGGGATCCCTCGACGGCGGCGATGCCCACCGTGGCGAGGGCCAGCGCCGCCAGTAGCGTCCAGCCCACCCCGATGTGTTCGAGGACGGCGCCGAGCACGGCCCCGGCGAACAGCAACACGATGGTGGCCACCCGTCGCCCGGCCCGCACCGGCCGGCCCCGGACTTCGACGGCATCGGCGACCAGCCCTCCCAGCGCGGTGGTGAGCACGGTGGTGTTGACGTCGGGCAGCCCCATCCGCCGGACCACCGCGTTCTGGATCCCCATCGACAGTGCCAGCAGGGCGAGCACGGTGTCCGTCCGCCCGGTGGGCCCGGAGTGGACCACGAACAGCACCAGGGTGGCGGCGGCCAGGAGGATCCACTCGACGCCGAATCCCCGACGGTAGTGCGGCACCTCGTGCCGGCGGCCGACCAGGTAACTGCCACCCACCGCCCCGGCGGCGAAGGCCACCAGCGCGATCAGGCTGCCGGTGAAGGAAAGGTGGGCGGACCGGTCGGTGGCAAAGCCCAGCAGCAGCACGTTGCCGGTCATGTTGGCGGTGAAGACCTGACCCAGCCCGAGGTAGCTGGCGGCGTCGGCCATCCCGGTGACCACGGTCAGCAAGAAGAGCCCGGTCAACAGCCAACGGTCGTCGCCCCGCTGGATCGACGACTCCGCGGTCCCGGTCACCGGTTCAGTATCGTCCGAACCGGCCCCGATCGCCGGTACCGTGGCCACCGGTCCCGTCCGCTTGACCGGGCGTCGGAGTCAGACGTTGCGCCGGTAGGTGCCTCCGACTTCGAAGAGGGTCTGGGTGATCTGTCCGAGCGAGGCGCTCCGCACGGTACCCATGAGGGCTTCGAAGATGTTGTCGCCGCGCAGCGCCGCCTCCCGCAGCTCGGCCAGGGCGGCGGGAGCCTCGTCGGCGTGCCGGGCCTGGAAGTCGGCCAATCGTCGGATCTGGCCCTCCTTCTCGTCCGAGGTGGCCCGGGCCAGCTCCAGGGTGTGCGGAGTCTCGGGGCCGGCGTGGGCGACGAAGGTGTTGACGCCGATCAGCGGGAGCGAGCCATCGTGCTTGCGGTGCTCGTAGACCATCGAGTCATCCTGGATGCGGCCCCGCTGGTAGCCGGTCTCCATGGCTCCGAGCACCCCACCCCGCTCGGAGAGGCTGTCCAGTTCGGCCAGCACCGCCGTCTCCAGCAGATCGGTGAGCTCCTCGACGATGAAGCTGCCCTGCAGCGGGTTCTCGTTGGCGGCCAGACCCCATTCCTTGGTGATGATGAGCTGGATGGCCAGGGCCCGGCGGACGGATTCCGGCGACGGGGTGGTCACCGCCTCGTCGTACGCGTTGGTGTGGAGGCTGTTGGCGTTGTCGTAGATGGCGCACAGGGCCTGAAGGGTGGTCCGGATGTCGTTGAAGGCCATCTCCTGGGCGTGGAGCGAACGGCCGGACGTCTGGACGTGGTACTTCAACTTCTGCGACCGCGGGTTCGCCCCGTAACGGTCGCGCATGGCGACGGCCCAGATCCGCCGGGCCACCCGACCGATCACCGTGTACTCCGGGTCCATCCCGTTGGAGAAGAAGAACGACAGGTTGGGGGCGAAATCGTCGATGTCCAGGCCCCGGGCCAGATACGACTCCACGTAGGTGAACCCGTTGGCCAGGGTGAAGGCCAACTGGGTGATGGGGTTGGCCCCGGCCTCGGCGATGTGATAGCCGGAGATCGACACCGAGTAGAAGTTGCGCACCTGGTTGTCGACGAAGAACTCCTGGATATCGGCCATGACCCCGAGGGAGAACTCGGTCGAGAAGATGCAGGTGTTCTGCCCCTGGTCCTCCTTGAGGATGTCGGCCTGGACGGTGCCGCGCACGGTGCGGAACACCCGCTGGCGCACTTCCTCGGATTCGGCCTCGGTCGGCCGCCGGCCGTGGTCGGCCTCGAAGCGCTCGAACTGCTGGTCGATGGCGGTGTTCAGGTACATGGCCAGGATGGTGGGCGCCGGCCCGTTGATGGTCATCGACACCGAAGTGGTGGGGTCGCAGAGGTCGAACCCGGAGTACAGCACCTTCATGTCGTCGAGGGTGGCGATCGACACCCCGGACGTCCCGACCTTGCCGTAGACGTCGGGTTGGGTGTTCGGATCCCGGCCGTAGAGCGTCACCGAGTCGAAGGCGGTGGACAGTCGGGTGGCGGGTTGGCCGGCGGCCAGCAGATGGAACCGGCGATTGGTGCGGAAGGCATCGCCTTCCCCGGCGAACATGCGGGCCGGATCCTCGTTCTCCCGTTTGAGCGGGAAGACGCCGGCGGTGAACGGGAAATGGCCGGGGAGGTGCTCCGAACGGAGCCAGCGGAGGAGGTCCCCGTGGTCGGTGCCGCGGGGGAGGGCCACCCGGGGGATGCGGGTACCCGACAGCGAGGTGGTCGAGAGCGGAACCGGCCGGGCGTCCTCGCCGGAGCCGACGGGCAACTCGTCGCCGGCGAACGTCTCCCGGAGGCCGCGGAGTTCGGCGAGCAGGGCCCGGTTGGCCGGGTCGAGCGCCTCGCCGGTCTGCGCCGCCATGGCTTCGAGCACCCCGGACACCCCGGACTCCCCGCCGGGACCGGGCTCCGACCCCGATCCCTCGGGCGGCCCGCCCCGGGCGGCGACCAACCCGGCGACATCCGCCAACTGCTGGATGCGTCGGGCGATCCCCGCCTGCTGGTCGGTGGCGGCGTGGTAGCTCCGCACCGTCTCGGCGATCTCGGCGAGGTAGCGGGACCGCTCCGGGGGGACGATGGCCGACCCGGCCACCGAGGCCCGGACGTCGACGGCCGCCAGTTGGGTTCCGAACACCGGAAGCTGGTGCTCGGCCAGGGCGTCGCGCAGGTGCTGGTAGAGGGCGGTGGTCCCCAGATCGTTGAAGCGGGAGGCGATGGTGCCGAACACCGGCGGAGGCTGGCTGGAGCCGGCCACCGCGGCGTTCCCGGGGTTCGCGGCGATTCCCGGGCGCCCGGTGGACTGGGCCTCGGAATGGTTGCGGGTCCACTGCCGGCTCACCGCCCGGAGCGCATCGTCGGCGCCGCGCCGGTCGAACTTGTTGATGGCGACCACGTCGGCGAGGTCCAACATGTCGATCTTCTCGAGCTGGGACGGGGCGCCGTACTCCGGGGTCATCACGTAGAGCGAGGTGTCGGCGATGTCCACGATGGCGGCGTCGCCCTGGCCGATCCCCGGGGTCTCCACGATGATGAGGTCGAACCCGGCGGCCCGGCAGGCGTCGATGATGGACGGAATCGGCAGCGGGACCTCCGACTGGCTGCCCCGGGTGGCCACCGACCGGAAGAAGACCTGCGGGGTGTCGATGGCGTTCATCCGGATCCGGTCCCCGAGCAGCGCGCCGCCGCTCCGCCGCCGGGTGGGGTCGACGGCCAGGACCGCGATCTTCAGCTTGTCGCCCTGGTCCAACCGGAACCGGCGGATCAGCTCATCGGTGAGCGAGGACTTCCCCGAGCCACCGGTCCCGGTGATCCCGAGCACGGGGACGGACCGGCCACCGGCCGCCCGGGTGAGGCCGTCGGCCAGCTCGGCGGGGAGGGAGCCGGCTTCGATCCCGGTGATCACCCGGGCCAGATCGCCGACGTGGCCGAGCAGGAGCCCGTCGAGGTTGGCCGGCGGCCGGGCCGCCAGATCGACGTCGCACTCTTCGATGAGCTGATTGATCATCCGCTCGAGCCCGAGACGCTGGCCGTCCTCGGGGGAGAAGATGCGGCGGACCCCGTAGGCCTCGAGTTCGGCGATCTCGGAGGGGATGATGACCCCGCCCCCGCCCCCGTAGATCTGGATGTCGCCCCGGCCTTCCTCCCGAAGTCGGTCGACCACGTAGCGGAAGTACTCGAGATGCCCACCCTGGTAGGAGCTGATGGCGATTCCCTGCACGTCTTCGGCCACCGCCGCCGCCACCACCTCGTCGACCGAGCGGTTGTGGCCGAGATGCACGACTTCCGCCCCCTGGCTCTGGAGCAGCCGGCGCATGATGTTGATGGCGGCATCGTGACCGTCGAACAGGCTGGCGGCGCTGATGAACCGCACCGGGTGCTGCGGCCGGTGGAGTTCGGGCCCGGGCTCCGGCGTCGACGGTTCCGGACTAATCATATGACTTACAATAGTCGGAATTCATAGTAAAAGGCGAGGCACCGTTGGGCGGAGCCGGGCCGGGATCCCGGGTCACGGGCGGCGCAGGGCGGTGGTCAATCGGGTGAGCCGGCGGCTGGCGCCCATCAATGCCCGCTCGATGGCGAAGAGCTCCTTGGCCATGTCTTCGTCCTTGGCCGCACTGGCGGCGTCGGCATGGACGGTGATTCGACGGGTCAGATCCTCGAGGGCGGTGGCGAGGGACGAGAGTTCTGCTGCGCTGGCGGCCATCCGGCGATCATCGCATGTTGGGCGCCGGTTGCCCAGAGAGCCTCGACCGGCGCCGACCGCGGTGGACCGAGGGTGCGAACCGTGCCAGGTAGCCTTGACGGACCATGTTGCTTCGCCGCCTCGACGTTCGCGGGTTTGCCGGGAACCGCACCCAGCTGCGGGACGCGCTGCCGCGCCCGGCCGACGAGCAGGAGCGTTCCGCCGAGGCGGTGGCGACCATCATCGCCGAGGTCCGGGCCAAGGGGGACAGTGCCCTCCGGAGCTTCACCGAGGAGTTCGACCATGTCCGCCTCGACGAGCTGCGGGTACCGGCCTCGGAGATCGAGGCGGCGTTGGACCGCGTCCCCGCCAGCCTCCGGGCCGCCCTGGACGAGGCCCATGCCCGGATCCTCGCCTACCACGCCCACGAGGCCGGGCACGGGGGGCCCCACGGTTTCGAGTCGGGGGGGATCACCGTGACCCACCTGATCCGTCCGGTCGCCCGGGCCGGGTGCTACGCGCCGGGCGGGAGGGCCCGCTACCCGTCGACGGTGCTGATGTGCGCGGCCCCGGCCCGGGTGGCCGGGGTCGGCGAGGTGGTGCTGTGCGTACCCCCGGGTCCCGACGGCACCGTCGACGACGCCACCCTGGCCGCCGCCGCCGTCGCCGGGGTCGACCAGGTCTACCGGGTGGGCGGGGCCCAGGCCATCGCGGCCATGGCCTACGGGACCGAGTCGGTCGAGCCGGTCGACGTCATCGTCGGCCCCGGGAACCGCTACGTGGCCGAAGCCAAGCGCCAGGTGTCGGGGGTGGTGGGGGTGGCCTCCGCCTTCGCCGGCCCGTCCGAGGTGGTGGTCATCGCCGGTCCCGACACCCCGCCGGAGCTGGCCGCCATCGACCTGGTCGTCCAGGCCGAACACGGCCCGGACGGGCTGGCCTGGCTCATCACCTGGACGGAGGCGGTGGCCGAGGCGGTGAGCGCCCACGTCGACCGGATGGTGGCGACGTCACCCCGGCGCACCGACCTGGAGGCGACCCTGGAGGCCGGCGGGTACGCGGTCATGGTCGACGGGCCCGAACAGGCCATGGAGGTGGCCAACATCGTCGCCCCCGAGCACCTGGAGATCCTCACCGAGGACGCCGAATCCTGGCTGCCGCGGGTCGAGTCGGCCGGGGCGGTGTTCCTCGGGGTGCTGTCCCCGGCGAGCATGGGCGACTACCTGGCCGGGCCGAACCACGTCCTGCCGACCAACCGGACGGCCCGGTTCGCCAGTGCCCTGCGGGTCGACGACTTCCGCCGGCACATCCACGCGGTGCGCATCAACGAGGCGGGGCTGGCCGAGCTGGGCCCCCACGTGGTGACCCTGGCCGAAACCGAGGGGCTTCCCGCCCACGCCGATTCGGTGAGGTTGCGATGGAAGACCTGACCGCCGCCGAGCTGCCGGCCGTCCGCCCCGACCTGGTCGCCCTCACCGGCTACCACTCGGCCCAGGTCGACGTCGAGGTCCGGCTCAACACCAACGAGTCACCGCTGCCCCCGCCCGACGCCTGGCTCGAGGCGTTCCGCCGCGGGCTCGCCGATCTCGACCTCAACCGGTATCCGGACCGGGAGGCCGTCGCCCTCCGCCGGGCCCTGGCCGACAGCCACCGGGTCGACCCGTCCCAGGTCTTCTGCGCCAACGGCTCCAACGAGGTCCTCCAGTCGCTGATGCTGGCCTACGGCGGTCCCGGCCGGACGGTGGCGGTGTTCGAGCCGACCTACACCATGCACCGGCAGATCGCCCGGACCACCGGGACGACGGTGGCCGCCGGCCGGCGGACCGACGACTTCCTCCTCGATCTCGGCGAGGTGGGCCGGGTCCTCGACGCCCACCGACCGGT
>DASZNG010000203.1:0-10475 GCA_035551535.1 Acidimicrobiales bacterium
CCGCATAATGCCGACAACCGAATTATGCCGATTCGGCCCCTGAGGGGCGCCGTGTCCCCTGGTAGTCCCGGTGCGGGGTGCGGGTGAACTCGGCATAATCAGAGGGCCTCGAGGAACGCAATGAGTGGGTCCGATGGTCGATAGCGGCGCAGGGGAGCACCCGCTGGTGCCGTTCTCTCGAGAGCGCGTTCTTTGATCGTCATGTCGGCATGGAGGTAGATCTGGGTGGTCTCGATGCTTTCGTGACCAAGCCAGAGGGCGATGGTTGCGATGTCGACACCGGCGTGGAGGAGCCCCATGGCTGCGGTGTGCCGGAGCACATGGGGCGTTACCTGCTTCGTCTGGAGCGAGGGACAGCGATCCGATGCAGATCGTGCATGCCGGCGGACGATGAGCTCGACGGCATCGCGGCTCAGGTGATGGCCCTGGCGACCGGGAAAGAGCGGGTCCCCTGGTTCGCCGGCACGTTCATCGAGCCAGGTGGCGAGCACTTTGGCAGTCCCTTTGGTGATCGGTGTGGTGCGTTCCTTGCGTCCCTTGCCGACACAGTGCACGTGGGCACCGGTCCCGAGTACGACATCTTGGCAGCACAGTCCGACGAGCTCAGAGACTCGAAGGCCGGTGTGGACGGCAACCAGCAAAAGCGCACGGTCCCGGCGCCCGATCGAAGATCCACGGTCGGGGGTGTCGAGGAGAGCTGCCACCTCGTCTCGGGCGAGGAAGGACACAAGGGACCGGTCGAAACGCTTCTGGGGGATGTCGAGGACGCGCTGGATCAGGTTGGCGTGCTCGGGGTGGCGCACCGCGGCGAACCGGAACAGCGAGTGCACTGCCGCCAGTCGGGTGTTGCGGGTCCCGACGACGTTTCCCCGGACGGCTTCGAGATGGTCGAGGAAGGTCCCGATGCATGGGGCATCGAGGTCCTCCAGCACCAGCTGTGATGGCTCCTTTCCTGTGTGGTGGGCGACGAACCGCAGCACCAGGCAGATGGTGTCGCGATAGGAAGCAATCGTGTTCGGGCTGGCCTGGCGCTGGGTGACGAGCCGCTCGGTGAAGAAGGCTTCGAGGAGGGGTGCGAGGTTGGTCACGATTGGCCCTCCATAGCGGACTCGAGGCGCTCGGCCACCAGGCCAAAGAGCTCGGGGGTGGCATGGAGATACCAATACGTCGAGGATGGGCAGGCGTGCCCGAGATAGGTCGACAGCACCGGCAGCATTGGTCCGATCTCGATGCCGTTGCTATGCCACGCGAGCAGGGTGGACACCGCGAAGCGGTGGCGTAGGTCATGGATCCTCGGTCGGCAGCGCCGTGAGCGGGCCTCGATGCCGGCCATGCGAACCAGGTGTCGAAACGTGGTGTGGACGTTCTGATAAATGACACGGGTCCCAGTTGTCGACACGAAGAAGCTCGGGTCCACCGGACGGGGGCACCATCGTGCCCGCACCCGGGTGTAGTTCGCCAACGCCGTCGTGACGGACGGGTGGAGTGGGACCTCGCGGGACTTTCCGAATTTGGACCCGAGCACTTGAAGGAGCCCGACGGTGAGGTCGATGTCGCAGCGATCGAGCCTGAGGGCCTCACCCACTCGCATGCCCGTCGCCGCCAAGAGGCCAATCAGCGTTTCGTAGGTGGCCGCCCGGAGCGGGGAATGGATTGACCGGGCCGCGGCCAAAAGCCCTGCAATATCGGCATCGGTGTAGTCGAAAGGCTCGGCTCGTCGACTGCGGGCAGGCAGCAGGTCGGCCGGCGGGATCTCGGTCCCCGGATCGATGCTCTGGAGGTACCCGGCAAAGATGCGCACGGCGTGAAGCCGTGCCCCCCACCAGATTGGGTCGGCTCCGACCGGCTGCATTGCCCAGGCCACCGCCAGGTCGACGGTGATCGTCGATTCGTCGGCCTCCTCCATCCAGGCAACGAACTGGGCGAGGAGCTGGCCTGGACGCTCCAGCTTGAAGCCCAGGCTGCGGCGGAGAGTGAGGTAGTCGGACAGCCTGTCCTCCAGCGCGCTCATCGTGTGACCCCCGGCCAGGGTTGCACCAGCGAACGCAGGGCACTGCGGTCGACCTTGGCATAGATGACGGTGGTGGACGCGCTGCGGTGGCGCAGGAGCTGACCGACCTCACTCAACGGCGCCCCCCGTCGGAGTAGCTCGGTCGCCAACGTGTGTCGCAACTGGTGGGGGCCTATTGGCGGCAGGCCTGAGCCGGCAGAAGCCCTCGTCACCACCCACTGGACACCACCCACGCCGAGGCCTCGCAGTGGCGCCTGGGCACGCAAGAAGACCTGGCGGTGCTCGACCCTCGGTCTGCCTCGTTGCAGATAGCCGGCGATCGCCTCACCCACATCGGAGGGGAGCGGCAGGCGTTCGTGGCGATCGCCTTTGCCACGGATAGTTAGCTCTCCCCTTCGCCAGTCGATATCGCCAAGCTCGAGAGCGACGACCTCCCCAACTCGCAGCCCCAAGCGGGCCAGGAGGCAGAGGACCGCATGGTCACGGCGGCCGATCGCAGTCCGCCGGTCCGGGCTGTCCACCAGCTTTCTCGCCTGGGCGGGGTCGATTCCCTTGGGAAGTGGGCTGCCTCGCCAGCCGGCCACGGCCGGGACAGCCGAAGCGAGTCCGTTCGGCGTCAATCCCTGGAGATGGAGGAAGCGCAGCAGTGAGCGCAGACCGGTCACCAGGAGCTTGGCCGACCCCACGCTGCGAGCTGGGCACTCACGGCTCACGAACTCCATGACGTCCTCGGCGCGGATCCGATCGAGCCCAAGACCCTCTGGCAATGATCGGTCATCCAAAAAGAAGCGCGCCGCCTCTTCGTAGTTGCGCGCCGTGCCTTCTGTCAGGCCCCGTTCGCAGACCAGGTAATACCGATAGTCGCCCATCAGCTTGTCTGTGGGCGTTGTCAGCGGCGGTGGCGGAGCTGGCGGCACGACACCACACCCACGCAGGAAGCCGAGTATCGGCTTCATGCCGAATGGGGTTCGCCAACAGGTGTAGCCAGCGTCGCGTCGTTCTTGCAGAAACGCATCGACGCGTTCGGCGGTCAGGTCGCCTGGCCCAATTCCATGGTCTTTGAGCCACCGGCTGACGTGCGCAAACAGCCGCAGCTGGTTGGCTGCCGACAAGGGGGTGTAGCCGCTCTCATCCAGTGATGCCGCGAACCCCGCAGCGAATGGCACCAGGGGTCCGGACATCCGGACACGGGACGGGTCAGTCATAACTGCCTCCTCTCCGAAATACGCATCTCGGAGAGGAAAGCTTCATCTGGAGCCCTTTGATTATGCCGAGTTCACCCGCACGCCGCACCGGGACTACCAGGGGACACGGCGCCCCTCAGGGGCCGAATCGGCATAATTCGGTTGTCGGCATTATGCGGCTATCACAATCGGCTCCGGAACCAGCGGCCGCCCCCCAAGCGGTAGGGCGCCCCTGCCGCCCGAAGGCGCAGGGAGTTTCGCAAGGCCATCTGTCTTCATCCCGGCAACAATTGCCGTCCGACGCCCCGCCGATCAGTCGCGCTGTGGGTGCGGGCTGATGCAGGCGCGCCGGCTCAGCTGAATTCGATGGCGCTGTACTCGCTGAGTTTGTGCAACGGGTGCCGGGCATCGATGAGGCGCACGGTGCCGGACTTGGACCGCATGACCAGCGACTGGGTGCTGGCCCCGAAGTGGTCGTACCGCACGCCGCTCAACAGCTCGCCGTCGGTGATGCCGGTGGCGGCGAAGAAACAATTGTCGCCGCGGACCAGATCGTCGGTGGTGAGCACCGCGTCGAGGTCGTAGCCGGCGGCCAAAGCCGCGTCCCGCTCGGCATCGTCGCGGGGCCACAACCGCCCCTGGATCTCGCCGCCCATCGACTTCAGCGCCGCCGCCGCGATCACGCCTTCCGGGGTGCCGCCGATCCCGAACAGGATGTCGACGCCGGTGTCGGGCCAGGCGGTGGCGATGGCCCCGGCCACGTCGCCGTCGGTGATCAACCGGATCCGGGTGCCGGCCTCCCGCACCGCTCGGATGAGATCGGTATGACGCGGGCGGTCGAGGATGACGGCGGTCAGGTCCCGCACGGAGGTCCCCTTGGCCTTGGCCACCGAGTGCAGGTTGTCCGCCACCGAAGCGGTCACGTCGATGGCTCCCTTGGCCCACGGGCCCACCGCCAGCTTCTCCATGTAGACGCACGGCCCCGGGTCGAACATGGTGCCCCGCTCGGAGGCGGCGATGACCGCCAGTGCCCCGCCGCGGCCGAGGGCGGTGGGGGTGGTCCCGTCGATGGGGTCCACCGCGATGTCGGTTTCCGGCGGCGTGCCGTCGCCGATCCGCTCGCCGTTGAACAGCATCGGGGCGTTGTCCTTCTCCCCCTCGCCGATGATGACCACCCCGTCCATGGCGATGCTCGAGAGCACGATGCGCATGGCGTTGACCGCCGCCCCGTCCGCCCCTTCCTTGTCACCCCGCCCCATCCACCGGGAGGCGGCCATGGCCGCCGCCTCGGTGACACGGACCAGCTCCATGGCCAGGTTGCGGTCGGGGGCTTGCGAAGAGGGTGTCACGGGCGATGAGGTTACCTCGTGCGGTCGGAACCGGCAGCCGGCCGAGGCGACGAGAACGGAGAAACCGTGACGAAGGGTGAGGTAGGCACCACCCTCGAGCGGAATCCTCAGCCTCACCGGGCCCACGCGCCATACTGGCCGGGTGGATAACTTCTCGGTCACCGCCAACGGCCAATTGTCGGGGACGGTGAGAGCGGGAGGCGCCAAGAACTCCGTCCTGAAGCTGATGGCGGCCTGCCTGTTGGCCGAGGGACGCCATGTGCTCACCAATGTGCCCCGCATCTCCGACGTCGACACCATGGGCGAGGTGCTCTCGGCCATGGGTGCGCGGGTCGAGCGGGGGGAGGCCCCCGACGAGCTGGTGGTGACCACCCCGGCCGACCTGGTGCCCGAGGCCCCCTACCACCTGGTGGAGAAGATGCGGGCCTCGGTGGTGGTACTCGGCCCGCTGCTGGCCCGCTGCGGACGGGCCAAGGTGTCGATGCCCGGGGGGGACGATTTCGGGCTCCGGCCGATCGACATGCACCTCCACGCGCTGGAGTCGCTGGGGGCCACCTTCCAGTCGGCCCACGGTTATATCGAGGGGACCGTCGAGTCCTCGGTGGCCGGGACGCCCCGGCTCCTCGGCAACAAGGTGGTGCTCGAGTACCCGAGCCACACCGGCACCGACAACGTGCTGATGGCGGCGGCGCTGGCCAAGGGAACCACCGTCATCGAGAACGCCGCCCGGGAGCCGGAGGTCATCGACCTGGCCGCCTTCCTGAACTCGATGGGCGCCAACATCACCGGAGCCGGATCGTCGCGCATCGAGGTGGAGGGCGTCGAACGGCTGCACCCGGCCCGCCACGCGGTCATCCCCGACCGGTTGGTGGTGGCCACCTTCCTGGTGGCGGCCGGACTGGCCGGGGGCGAGGTGGTGGTGGAGGACGGCCGGCCCGACCACATGGACATGCTGCTGCGGAAGCTGACCGCCACCGGCATCGAGATCTCCCAGGAGCCCGAAGGGCTCCGGGCCGCCCGGGATTCGTCTCGGCGGCTCCATTCGGTGGATGTGGCCACCCTGCCCTATCCCGGGGTGGCCACCGACTACAAACCGCTCCTGGTTACGCTGCTGACGGTGGCCGAAGGGGTGGGGATCGTCACCGAGAACCTCTTCTTCGGCCGGTTCCGCTACGTCGACGAGCTCAAGCGAATGGGGGCGGACATCCGCACCGAGGGCCACCATGCGGTGGTGCGGGGCGTGGACCATCTGTCCTGTGCCCAGGTTCGGGCCCTCGACGTCCGGGCCGGGGCCGCGCTGGTCCTGGCCGGGCTGGTGGCCGACGGGGAGACCACGGTCAGGGACGCCCACCATGTGGACCGGGGCTACGAGGACCTGGCCGGGAAACTGACCTCGCTCGGGGCCAAGGTCGCGCGGATCTGACCGCCATCCGTTCCCCGATACGCTCGGCAGCTCATGGCGTCCCCGTCCCAGCCGTCCCCCGACCGTAAGGATCCGGCCACCCTGTTCGAAGCGGCCCGAGCCGGCGACCGGGTGGCGCTGGCCCGATTGCTGTCCCTGATCGAACGGGGAGGGCCGCCGTCCCGGGCCATCGCCGGCCTCGCCTACCGGACCCGGTT
This sequence comes from Acidimicrobiales bacterium, assembly GCA_035551535.1. GTDB lineage: Bacteria > Actinomycetota > Acidimicrobiia > Acidimicrobiales > RAAP-2 > DASZIT01. The sequence goes on from DASZNG010000203.1 coordinate 6,165, forward strand.
GGCCACGTACACGGTGGGCATCACCGGAGCCCCGGGGGCCGGGAAGTCCACCCTCACCGACCGCCTGATCGCCATCGCCCGCGGCGACGGGCCGGTCGGGGTGCTGGCAATCGACCCGTCCTCGCCGTTCTCCGGCGGGGCCATCCTCGGTGACCGGGTCCGGATGCAGAACCACGCCCTCGACGACTCGGTGTTCATCCGGTCGATGGCCACCCGCGGCCACCTCGGAGGATTGGCGGTGGCGGTTCCCGATGCCGTGCGGGTGCTGTCGGCCGCCGGGTTTCCGATGGTGTTCATCGAGACGGTGGGGGTCGGGCAGCAAGAGGTCTCGGTGGCGTCTGCCGCTGATACCACCGTGGTGGTGGTCAACCCCGGGTGGGGTGACGCCATCCAGGCCAACAAGGCCGGACTGATGGAGATCGCCGACCTGTTCGTCATCAACAAGGCCGACCGCCCCGGCGCTCGGGAGACGCGGCGCGACCTCGACCAGATGCTCGATCTCACCGCCCTCGACGACTGGCGGCCACCCATCGTGGAGACGGTGGCTTCCTCCGGCGACGGCTGCCAACCGCTCTGGGATGCCATCGGCGACCACCGTGCCCATCAGGAAGCCCGGGGCCTGCTCGAGGAACGTCGGCGTCAGCGGTTGGAGCGGGAGTTCCGCCAGATCGTCACCGCCCGGGTCGAGCAGCGGATCCACAGCCCGCGGTTTGCCAAGGCGCTGCGCGAGGTGACCGACGCGCTGGCCGCCGGGGACATCGACCCCTATGAAGCCGCCGACCGGATGCTGTCGGCCATCGCCGACGACGACGACGAGACCGATAACGTTTGAGCGTGACCAGCAACCCCCAAGTGGAAACCGGGATCCTTCCCGGGCCGGCGCTGGTGCCCGCCTCCATCGGTGGTCCGCTGCTGCCTCCCGCCGAGGATCCCGGCTGGTTCCGGCGGGCCGTCTTCTACGAGGTGTACATCCGGGGGTTCTTCGACGCCAACGACGACGGCACCGGCGACCTCGCCGGGCTGACGGCCAAGCTCGACTATCTCCAGTGGCTGGGGGTCGACTGCCTGTGGCTGCTTCCCTTCTATGACTCGCCCCTCCGCGACGGCGGCTACGACATCAGCGACTACTACTCGGTCCATCCCGACTACGGCACCGTCGAGGACCTCCAGAAACTTCTGAGCGAGGCCCACGCCCGGGGCATGCGGGTCATCGCCGACCTGGTCATCAACCACACCAGCGACCAGCACCCGTGGTTCCTCGAGTCCCGAAGGGATCGCACCAATCCCCGGGCCGATTGGTACGTCTGGAACGACGACGATCAACGGTGGCCCGAAGCCCGGGTCGTCTTCGTGGACGTCGAGCGTTCGAACTGGGCCTACGACCCGGTCCGGGAGCAGTACTTCTGGCACCGTTTCTACGGCCACCAGCCCGATCTCAACTACGCCAATCCGGAAGTCGCCGAGGCCATGCTGGACGTGGTCCGGTTCTGGCTCGACCTCGGGCTCGACGGCTTCCGCCTCGACGCGGTGCCCTTCCTCTTCCAGTCGGACGGGACGTCCGGGGAGAATCTCCCCGAGACCCACGCCTTCATCCGCCGGGTGCGGGCCGAGCTCGATGCCGACTACCCGGGCCGGATCCTGCTGGCCGAAGCCAACGGTTGGCCGGCGGATGTCGCCGACTACTTCGGGGACGGCGACGAATGCCAGCTCTGCTTCCACTTTCCCCTGATGCCCCGGCTGTTCATGGCCGTCCGGCGGGAGCAGCGCTATCCGATCACCGAGATCCTGGCCCAGACCCCCGAGGCCCCGCCCGGGTGCCAGTGGGCCATCTTCCTGCGCAACCATGACGAGCTCACCCTGGAGATGGTGTCGGATGAAGACCGCGACTACCTCTTCTCCGAGTACGCCAAGGACCCGAGAATGAAGCGGCACATGGGCATCGGACGACGGTTGGCTCCGTTGCTCGACCGCGATCGGCGGCTGACCGAACTGCTGTACTCGTTGCTGCTGACCCTCCCGGGGAGCCCGGTCCTGTACTACGGGGACGAGCTGCAGATGGGCGACAACCTCTACCTGGGTGATCGTGACTCGGTGCGCACCCCGATGCAGTGGACTCCCGACCGAAACGGCGGCTTCAGCCGGGCCGACTTCGCCCAGCTCTACCTGCCCCCGTTGATGGACCCGGTCTACGGATTCGCCGCCGTCAACGTCGAGGCGCAGCAGCGGAACCCGAGCTCGTTCCTGCACTGGCTCCGGCGCATGCTGGCCGTTCGCCGCCAGTTCTCCCTGTTCGGCACCGGGTCGTTCGAGGCCCTCCCGTGTGCCAACCCGTCGGTGCTGGCCTTCGTGCGTTCGACCCCGCCGGGGGACGATACCGAGCGGGGGCCGGGCGTCACCATGGAAGGGGCCTCGTCCCCCGAGGTCGGGGCCGACGGGTACCTGGCGCCGGGCGAGGACCCCGAGGAGATCAACCCGTTGCTCTGCATTCACAACCTGAGTCGTTTCTCTCAACCGGCCGATCTGTATTTGGGCAGGTGGGCGGGTCGCCAACCCGTGGAACTGCTTGGGCGGGTACCGTTTCCAATTGTGGGAACCGAACCGTATCCGGTCACCATGGCCCCGTACGGCTACCAATTGTTCGAGCTGGTGGAACCGATCCAGACCCTGGCCGGTGAGCTCCTCCTGGCCGGAGAACTTCCCCGGGAAGGGTCGTTGTGAGCTGGTCGGAGACGGGTCTGACTTTGGAGGAGGTCCCGGTCTCCGCCCATCCGGCTCTGCGTGAGCTGGTGGCGGCCTTCGCCAGTCACCGGCCCCGTTGGGGCGTCGAGGACGACGCCGGCGGGGGCAACACCGGCAACACCGGCGACATCGACGGCGGCGGCGCGGTGATCGGCGAGCAACTCGCCGAGGTGTCCCCCGAGTCGGTAACCATCCGGAGCGCGGATGTGGTGCGCCCCGGACGCCCCGGGCTGATCAGCGTGATCGCCGATGTCCCCGGCCGGCTGGTGCACGCGGTGTTGGGCCTCCGGGCACCCGGCGACGAGGTGCAGTTCCTGGTCGACGCCGACGACTCGCCGCTCGGGATCTACGAGGACGGAGACGGGCTGGCCGTCGTCTTCGACGCCACCGCCGACGCCGAACTGATGCGGTGCCTGCTGGAGGCGGTGGGCGGCGCCAGTGGCGGCGACTACGAGCGGGTTCGCCGGATTGCCATCACCCACGACACCGTCTCGCTCACCTTCGACGACCGGGTCGCCTTCACCATCTATCAGCAGCTGCCTCCCGACGAGGGCCCCCATCCGGGGCTCGAGCTCTTCCTGGGTCTCGACGCCGTCGGGTTCAACCACCTTCTCGCCCCCCTCGCGGTGTGGCGCCGGGGCCGGACCGACCTGGGCATCGTGCGGGAATACCAGACCGGGAACACCGGGGGCTGGTCGCTGGCCCTCACCTCGTTGCGGGATCTCTACGCCGCCGGTGGTGAGCCCGAGCGGGCCGGGGGAGACTTCGCCGCCGAGGCCCGTCGTCTCGGCACCATGACGGCCCGGATGCACCTGGGGCTCGACCAGGCCTTCGGTCGCCAGATGGGGGACATCGCCGCATGGGTCACCGAGGTCGAGGACGCGGTCCGGGTGGTCGACCCCGGCCTGCTGACCACCGGGACGGTGGCCAAGCTGCTGGATGACCTCCGGTCGTCGAACACCCGGTGTGCGGCGATCCGGACCCACGGCGACTTCCACCTGGGGCGGGTGTCCCGCAACGATCTCGGGTGGTACGTACTCGACTTCTCGCCGGGCGGGCGATCGGAGTTCACCGCCGGGGTGGTGACCGCCGACGGGAGTGAGTTCCGGTCGCCGATGGCCGACGTGGCCGACATGCTGTGGTCGTTCCACCACGTGGCGGTGGTCGCCGCCACCGAGCGCGACCCCTATGACCGTCTGGGACTCAGCGAGCTGGGCCATGCCTGGGAGCTGCGTAACCGGCGGGCATTCCTGTCCGAGTATCTGGTCACTCCCGGGATCGGCAGCCTGGTGCCCCCGACCCGGGACATGGTGCGCAACCTGGCGGCGGCGTTCGAGCTCGAGCGCTCGGCCTCGATGATGGCCATGCGGATCTGACGGTGGGCAACTGACGTGCGGATAGGGCTCCTGACCGGCGGCGGCGACTGCCCGGGCCTCAATGCGGTGATCCGCGCCGTGGTGGTCGGGGGGGCCGCCCGCTTCGGGGATGAGGCGGTCGGGTTCCTGGACGGGTGGCGGGGAGTCATCGAGGGCGCCAGCATCCCGCTGGTGCCCGACGAGTGCCGGGGGATCC
>DASZNG010000204.1:0-2119 GCA_035551535.1 Acidimicrobiales bacterium
GGCGTCGGAGTCGGACTGCTTCTCGTACGCGACGGTCAGCACCCGCTGGTGGATCCCCGAGGAGATCAGGTGGGCGGCCACCAGCGAGGTCGAGCCCCCCACCGACCCGGCGGTGTGGACCCGGAACATCGGCTTGCCCACCGCCCCGAGGGCCGGCGCCAGGTACAGCTCCGGCATCATCGATCCCTCGAACATGTCCGGGGCCTTGCCGATGACCACCGCGTCGATGTCCGACCAGGTGAGGTCGGCGTCGACGAGGGCCATCTTGGCCGCTTCCCGGACCAGACCGGCGATGGAGATGTCGTCGCGCTTGGCCTTGTGGTGGGTCTGCCCCACCCCGATCACTGCACATCGATCAGCCATCACTCACCCTCCAACACGCAGACGAGGTTCTGTTGCAGGCACGGCCCGGAGGTGGCGTGGGCCACCGCCCTCCCGGCTTCCCCGGAGGCGATGCGGGCGGCGGCCTCCCCGATGCGGATGAGACCGGCCGACATCATCGGGTTGGCGGCCAGGGCGCCACCCGACGGGTTGATGCTGACCCCGTCGCCGAGGCCCAGGGCCTCTCTGATGATGATCTCCTGGGGGGCGTAGGGGGCATGGAGCTCGGCCACGTCGACGGAGCCGTCGGCGACCCCGGCGACCTCGCCGGCCGTGGCCGTCGACGGCGAGGAGGTCAGGTCCCTGGCCCCCAACGAGTGGGTCTCGATGCGGTGGTCGAAGCCGGTGATCCACACCGGGGTGTCCGACCACTCCCGGGCCTTGTCCCCGGCGGCCAGCACCATGGCGGCGGCCCCGTCGGTGATCGGCGGCAGCGCATGGCGACGGAGGGGGGAGACCACGTAGTCGTCCTTCATCAGCGCCTCGGCGGAGATGTCGTTGGCCACCTGGGCCCTGGGGTTGCCCAGCGCGTCTTTGCGGCTGCGGGAGGCGATGGCGGCGAAGTCCGCTTCGGTGGCCTTGCCCGCGTCGAGCAGGGCCCGGGCCTGGAGGGCGGCCAGGCTCACCGGGTCCGGCCACAGCGGGGCCAGGCAGTAGGGATCGAGCTGGAGGGCGAGGATCTCTTGGAGGTTCCCCGGTGACGAGCGACCGAACGAGTAGACCAGGGCGGCGTCGATCTCCCCTTCCTGCAACAGCACCCAGGCTTCGTACAGCGCCCAGGCGCCGTCCATCTCCACATGGCTCTCGGCCCGCGGCGGCCACACCCCGACGGCGTCGAGGGCGGTAACGAAGCTGAAGGGTCCGCCGATGAGGTAGTCGGTGGAACCTGAGCAGATGAAGCCGATGTCGTCCTTGTCGATCCCGATGTTGGCGAACACCTCGGCCACCACCGGCTGCAGCATCTCGACCTCGTTGCGCTCGTTCTCCCGCCGGACATTGTCGGACTGGGCGAACGAGGCGATCGACACCGGTCGGCGCACCGGCTTTCGGGCCGCGCTCATAAGTACTCCTTGTAGGTGTCGTAGTCGGCGTCCGGTTCGCCGTTGGGACGGAAGTACTTGACCGAGGCCAGAGTCGGGGTCAGCTCGTCGGGTTCCACCCAGACGGCTTCGACCCGCATGCCCATCCGGATCTGGTCGGTGGGAATCTCCTGGATGAGGCCCATGAACGAGAGGTTGGCCCGGTCGAGCAGGATCTGGGCACAGATGTAGGGGATCTCGATGGACTGGCCGGCGAACGGCACGTTGACCACGCAGTAGGTGGTGACGGTCCCGGCGTTGCCCAACTCGACTTCCTCGGTGGTCGGCACCCCGTCGGTGGGGCACGAGCCCCGGGACGGGACGTAGACCTTGCCGCATGTCGGGCACCGCTGGCCGACGAACTTGCCCCGCTCCAGGCCCCGGAGGAACCGGGAGAGGGCGATCCCCGGAGTGAATTCGAAGTCGAGCCGGATGGGGGTGGCCAAGGTGGTCACCGGTTCCAGCTCCTCGGTCACGGTCTCCTCCGCCATCAGGATGCACCCCCTTCGGGGACGAAGGCCTCGATGTCGGCCATGGCCCCGATCCGGTCGGCGGCCGGCCGGAAGCGCACGGTGACCCGGTCCCCGGTGGCGATCTTGTCGGGACCGCCGGCGTCGACGGCGTGGAGCATGGCGGTGTCGGCCCCGTCCAGGCGAATG
>DASZNG010000205.1:0-9156 GCA_035551535.1 Acidimicrobiales bacterium
CGGTTGAGGGTCTGGCCGCCCATCGAGCCGTAGAAGCGGGCCGCCCCGTAGGAGAACACCCCGCCGTCGTCACCCAGCAACCAGTAGCCGGGCGAGGTCGGGGTATCCCGGGCGGTGATGTGGGCGGACGCGGGACCGGCCGGGCTGGCGGCACTCACGGCCTGAGCGATGGCCGGCAACCCCGGCCCGCACAGACAGGCCACACCCACCAGGATGGCGGCGATCCGGGTGGCCCGAGCCAACGACCGGACGGATCCGCCGCCGCTCAGCATGGCGGGGCACAGGTGGGATTGGGGGAGGGGACGTAGTAGGTCGACGGCGGCGAGTAGTAGGTGGTGGTGGTCGTCGGGGGCACCATGGTGGTGGTCGTCGGGGGCACGGTGGTGGTCGGGGGAACCGTGGTGGTCGTGGTGGTCGGCGGAATCGTCGTGGTGGTGGCCTTCGGCGGCACCCTGTTGGCCGGCGAGCTCGAGCACCCGGCGAGGAGGACGGCCACCGCGGTGGCGGCGGCGAACACCGCGGTTTTGGCGCGGTAAGAAGAAGCCGACGAGAGACCCCCCACGTTCATGCCCCGCACCCTAACCGAGCCGGGTGCCGGGTTCAGGTAACCGGCGAGTGATCTCCGGGTGCCGCCTGGGTGACCGAAAGGCGCAGCTCAGATGTGGCCGAGCACCGGGTGGGGCACGTAGGGCTCCTCGAGCCGGGCGACTTCGTCGGCGGTCAGAACCAGCTGCTCGGCGGCCAGGGCATCGACCAGATGGGACTCCTTGGTGGCGCCCACGATCGGGGCGGTGACCCCGGGGCGTTGCAGCACCCAGGCCAACGCCACCTGGGCCGGGGGCACCTGGCGTTCGGCCGCGACTTCCGCCACCCGGTCGACCACGTCGAAATCGGTGGGTTGGTCGTAGAGGTAATCGGTGAACGCGTCGGTGGTCGATCGGGTGGTGGATCGTTCGCCCCCCCGGGTGCGATTGCCGGCCAGTACCCCGCGGGCCAGCGGGCTCCAGGGAATGACGCCCACGCCCTGGTCGATGCACTGGGGGATCATCTCCCGCTCCTCTTCGCGATAGATCAGGTTGTAATGCGGCTGCATGGAGACGAACGGCGTCCAGTGGTTCTCGTCGGCCACCCGCTGGGCTTTGGCGAACTGCCAGGCGAACATGCTCGAGGCACCGAGGTAACGAGCCTTGCCCGACCGCACCACGTCGTGCAGCGCCTCCATCGTCTCCTCGATCGGGGTGTGGTGGTCCCAGCGGTGGATCTGGTAGAGGTCGACGTAGTCCATCTCCAGACGCTGCAGCGACGCGTCGATGGCCGAGAGGATGTGCTTCCGGGACAGGCCCTTGCCGTTCTCACCCGGCCTCATGGGCATGTACACCTTGGTGGCCACCACCACGTCGTCGCGCTCGAAGAACTTTCGCAACAACCGGCCGGTGGCGACCTCGCTGGCCCCGGCCGAATAGGTGTCGGCGGTGTCGTAGAAGGTGATCCCGCCCTCCACCGCCAGTTTCACGATCGGTTCGGCGGCGTCCTCGCCCAGGACCCAGGGGCGCTCGCTGTCGTTGCCGAAACTCATCATGCCCAGGCAGACGCGGGACACCCGCAGTCCGGTAGCTCCGAGATTGACGTATTCCATGGTTACCTCGTGTCGACTCAGGGGGATTCCGCCCGTCGATGCGGGCAGCGTCCAACCTATCCGCCCCACTCGTGACCGTGTCCGTCGGGGAAGTAGCGTCGGCCCGGTGATCGATGACGACCTGCTCCTGACCGCGGTGCACGATACCGGCATCCGTCGGCTGCAGCACGCCTACGCCGACGTCGTGAACCGGCGGGCCTGGTCCGAGCTGGAGGATCTCTTCCTCGCCGACGCCGCCATCGCCATCGACACCCGGAAGGGCGAGCCCCTCCAGCTGGTCGGGGGCCGGGCCCTCGGCGAGTTCATCGGGGCCTCGGTGGCCAGGTTCTCGTTCTTCGAGTTCGAGATCCTCAACGCCCACATCGTGTTCCCCCACGGCGCCGGAGCCGAGTCGGCCGTCAGCCGCCTGTATATGTGCGAGCACCGCCAGGACCAGAGCAGCGGGCGGTGGACCAACGCCTTCGGGCTGTATCACGATCGCTACCGCTTCGACGGTGCCCGCTGGTGGTTCGCCGAACGGACCTACCACTCCTTGGCCCGGAACGCACCGGATTTCGAGGTGTTCCCGTTCCCCGAGCCGGCGCCCATCACCTTTCCCGGGGACGGGTGAGCGCATCCCCTCGGGGTGACCGGGGATGGGAGGCGGTTACGGCGCATCGGCGGCTGTCCCGCCTGCGCCGTCGCCGGGTTGAACCAGACCCTGTTCGTAGGCGTAGATGGCGGCCTGGATGCGGTCGCGTAGGTCGAGCTTCAAGAGGATGTGGGCGACGTGGGACTTCACTGTGGTCTCGGCGAGGAAGAGCGTCTCGGCAATCTCCAGGTTGGATCTACCTCGGGCGAGAAGCCTGAAGACATCGACCTCCCGAGCGCTGAGGGCGCCGAGGATCTCGGCTTCAGGTCTTGGGCGGCGAGCGGCGGTGAACGTCTCGATCAGACGTTGCGTGATCACCGTCGAGAAGAGCGCGTCACCGGCTCTCGCCGTACGGACCGCCGCCACCAGCTGCTCGGGCGGTACGTCTTTGAGAAGGAATCCGGTGGCACCAGCCTGGAGGGCGTCGTAGACGTATTCGTCGAGATCGAACGTGGTGAGAACCAAGACACGCGGCGGGTCTCGATCGGTCCCACTGAGGATCGTACGAATCGCCTGAATTCCGTCGACGTGCGGCATCCGGATGTCCATCAGAATGACGTCGGGTCGAAGCGACTCCGCCGCAGCAACCGCCTGTGCTCCGTCGCTGACGTCCGCGACGACTTCGATGTCATCTTGGCGTTCGAGGATGAGCCGGAAGCCCTCGCGGACGAGCTGTTGATCGTCCGCGATCAGCACCCGGATGGTCACGCCGAAGTAGCTCTGATCGTGTGCGGCTCATTGACCGTGGGCTCGGAGCGCAAGACACCGAGGACGTGGCGCATCTGGGCCAATGCGGTTCGGCCCGAGAGCTCGATGGTGGCGACGACGTCGACATTGTCGACAGATGCAAAGCTCGCCTCGCCGAGAAGGGCCTCGGCCACCGCGACCATGGCGTTCACCTCCCGCGTGACCGACGCTTGGAGATCGATGACGATGCGGTCCCGCTCGGCGGAGATCGCGGCCTGCTGGCGTTCCGATCGATCGGCGAGCAAGGCAGCCGAGGCTCGTTCGAGATCGGCGGCGAGGGTTCGCTGCTGGCGAATCAAGCGGCCGACGGCCCACAAGCCGAGCGTCAATAGCGAGTCGCCCACGATCGCTGACGACGGCGCGTGATGCCAGACGCCAGCGCTGATCAGCGCCGCGAGGGTCACCGCGAGGCCGACGGCAGCCGGGCGCAAGCTCGCCCACGCCGCTACTGAGTACACCGGCACAACGAAGACGAAGGTACTCACGATGGTGGCTTGGGTGATGTTTGCCAGGCCGCCGCTCAATGGAATCGCCAGGGCGTTGATGGCGACGCATGCCGCCAACGGGCGATCGCGACGCCACAGCGTGACTAGCGCAATCCCCCCGACCAAGACGACGTTGGCGGCCAGTGATCCACGCCGCCATGAGCTGAGAACCGCGTCGAGCTCGAGTGCCACCAGGGTTGCGGCGGCGAAGTTGACGGGACGCAAGTGAGCTGAGGCAAACCAAAGACGACGGATTCTCGACGTTCGTGGCCATCCAGGCTTCGACCGCTCGTCTGGATCGGGCACCAGCGGAACCTGGGCCCAGACTTCGAAGGCGCCGTCGAATAGCTCTCTGGCTCGCAACGTCCCGCCGTGGTTCGTGACGCGCTCGGCCATGCCGACCAACCCATGGCCGGCGCCTTCCAGCTGCAGCGGGACGGCCCGCTCAACGGCACGGTTGACGATTCGAACATCAGCGGTGCCGTCGCCGACGTGCAGCGTGACGACCGCGGAACCGCCCCCGGAGTGTTTGAGGGCGTTGGTCAGCGCTTCTTGGACCACCCGGTAAACCAACTGCCCCATGTCTTCGCTCAACCGGCTGGGCGTTCCCTCGATGACCACCTTCGTGGCCAAGCCAACTCCCGACACTGCCTGGGCGAGCTCACGGAGCCCGCCGATGCGGGGCGGCTGCCCCGCAGCCTCCCCATCGTCGGGACGTGCGGGCACGATCATGCGACGTAGCTCGGCAATGGCCTCCCGGCCCGCGGTGACGATCTTCCGCAGCGCAGACTCTGCGGTCGGCGGATCGTCAAGCAACGTCAAGCGCGCCACCCCGGCTTGGATCACCATGACGCTCACCGCATGAGCAACCACGTCATGCACTTCCCGGGCCAGCCGGTTCCGCTCGTCCGCTACGGCGCGAGCCACCCGGAGTTCCTGTTCGTCCTCGATCAACGCTCGGGTCAGCGCCAGCCGACGAGTGAGGCTTCTACGCCAGGCAACCATCAGGCCGGCGATGGCCGGAGCCACGACGACCGGTAGCGCCGCCTTCATCACGGTAGCCACGGAGAAATTCGGGGAGTTCGACGCAACCAGCACCGTCGTCCCGAAGGCGATTCCGACCAAGCCCACCAGGTGGCCGATCTCGCGACGGCCTATGCCTCGGGCGGCGGCCGTGTAGATGGTCAGCAGCACCGCGAACGGCGGTTGATCCGTGATGGCCTGATGGGTCAATCGCTGGTAGGCGACAACCGAGACCAGCGCGACCAAGGCGGCGGGGTATGGAGCGGCTCGGCGCCAAGCAACGGTGGCGCTGCCGACGACGGCGGTACCGATCACGAGGAACAGTGGCGCCGAGGTGTGCAGCGACGCCAGCGAAACCAACGTCGCCGCAGCAATCGCGGCCGCCCCGACGCCGTCGGCAACGATCAGCAGGGTTGGGTTCGATAGGCGTTGTTTGCTCCCAATGAGCCGAGCGGCCACTGCCGCATCGTACTGCCGTGCGTGCTGACCCAGCCTCCTCCGGGCGAACGATTGCCATCCACCTCGGGGACCATTCACAATCGCTCGAGATCGCCCAACATCAGCTCTCCGGCGGGATGACGGACGCTGTCGTCTTCGTCAGGCTGGTCACAGGCGCCGAACGGTTGCCTGGACACATCCCGAAGGGAGCATGCAATGGCACTCAACCGGTTCCGTGTCGCTACGGCGATACTGATTCTCCTCAACGTCCTCGGCGCGGTCGTGACATGGACCGTCCATCTCAGCAAGCCGGGCACGTCGGCCGGGGACGCGATCCTCGGCGGTACCGAGTTCACCGCTCCGCTGATCTTGATCGTTCTTTGGATCGGGTTTCTGGTGATGATGTCCAAAACCGGACGGGTCGCCAGCGTAGGGCTGTGGCTCATGACTGCATTTGCTGCCGTCTTCGCTTTCGGTGACGTCACCGAACTGTTCAAAAAGAACATCGGCGTGAGCGCAAGTAAATGGCACTCCATTCTCGCCTTGACCGGCATCTCGCTGGCCCTGGGATTGGCTGTCGCCGTCCTCGGCATCATCGCCATCGCCTCGGCACTCCGGGCCCCCCCTTCAACGAAGCTGGTGACGTCCGGGTCGTGACCCGAATCAGAGGGTGGTGAGCCGAGCATCGACCTGATCGCCTTCCCCCCTTCTACCAGGGCCTAGGGTGGCGGGCAGATGTCGGAGACGCGGCCCAACTTCCTGGTCATCATGACCGACGAGGAACGGTACCCGCCCCCCTACGAGGCCGAGGCGGTGGCCAGGTTCCGGCGTGACAAGTTCCCGGCCCGTGAGCGGCTGCGGGCCCAGAGCGTCGAATTCCATCGCCACTACGCGGCCTCGACCGCCTGCCTGCCCAGCCGGGCATCCCTGTTCACCGGTCACTACCCGTCGCTGCACGGGGTGACCGCCACCGACGGGCTGGCCAAAGCGGCCAACGACCCGGGCATCACCTGGTTGGATCCGGACGGGGTGCCGACCATGGGGGACTGGTTCCGCGCCGCCGGCTACCGCACTCACTACCGGGGAAAGTGGCACATCTCCCACGCCGATCTCATCCCGGCCGGAAGCCACCGCGGGCTGATGGCCAACGACCGGGCCGGCACCGTGGATCCCGAAGTGGTCGATCTCTACCGAAGGGCCGACCGGTTGGAGGGGTTCGGCTTCTCCGGCTGGATCGGGCGCGAGCCCCACGGGCCCCACCCGGCCGACACCGGGTTCATACGGGACCCGCTCTTCGCCGACCAGGTGTGCGAGCTGTTCGCCGAGCTGGCCGCCGATGATGCCGACCCGCGCCCGTTTCTGGCTGTGGCCTCGTTCGTCAATCCTCACGACATCGTGTTTTCCGGCCTCGGGTGGGACTCCCTCGGCTTCCCGGCCATCGATGACGGGGTCCCCGACGTCGGCGAAGCCCCGTCCCAGGCCGACGGCTTCGACGGGAGGCCGGACTGTCATCGCCGGTTCCGGGATCTGTGGCCGCAACTGCTGTACCCCCAGCCGGCCGACGACCACTACCGGCGGTTCTACCTCTGGCTCCATCAACTCGTGGACCGGGCCATCGAGAGGATCCTCGATGCGCTCGACGCCTCCGGATTGGCGGAGACCACCATCGTCGTCTTCACCTCCGACCACGGTGACCTGGTCGGCGCCCACGGCGGGATGCAGCAGAAGTGGTACACCGCCTTCGACGAGGCCATCCGGGTCCCGCTGCTGGTGTCCGGCCCGGGCATCTCCGCGTCCACCGGCGGGGTGTCGGCGCCGACCAGCCATATCGACCTCCTGCCCACCCTCCTGGGCCTGGCCGGGGTCGACCCGGCGTCGTTGGTGGGCCAACTGGCCGAGCACCACGTCGAGGTCCGGGAGCTGGTCGGGCGCGACCTCCGCCCGGCGATCGTCGACCCCTCGGGGGCTTCGTGGCTGGAGGACCCGGTCTACTTCACCACCGAGGACCGGATCGATGTCGGGCTCCGCCACCGCAACCGGTTCACCGGCGAGCCGTTCACCCCGGTGGCCGCACCGGCCAACATCGAGTCGGTCATCGTCCCGCTCCCCGACGGCGAGGACGGGGCTCCCCGGCTCTGGAAGCTGAGCCAGTACTACGACCGGTTGGAGGAGTGGGAGGCCTCCCACGAGGTCTCACCTCGGTCCCCGGACGGGCCGGAGGTGGTGCCCTCCCAGTGGGAGCTCTACGACCTCAGCCGGGATCCGGAGGAGCGGAACAACCTCTGGTCATCGCCCGACGCCCCGGTCGACCGGCTTCGGTCGGTGCTCGAGTCGACCCGGGAGGACAACCGGCGGGTCCCGCTCCACCGCCGTGACCGCTGAGGCCACCCGATACGCTGTGCGCGCCATGAGCGACCCGAACCGGTTCGATCCGGGGTCAGTCGACGTCTTCCGGATCGTCGACCACCACTACGACCCCTCCACCCGGACAGCGTCGCTCCGCTATGGGCTGGATGACCGCTATTCGTTCGAGGAGACCGTCACCTTCGAGACCGAGGCCCCGACCGCCCTGCCGGTCGACGAGGCCGGACTCGATCGGGCCCTCCGCCACCTGCATATCGCCGCCGGCACCAGCTACTACAAGGCGGCGGCGCCTCCGGTGATCGAAGTGGAGGGGACCGGTCTCACCGGCTTCGAGTCCGAGTTCCATCGCCACCTCTACGACGACGGGTTGCGGGAGTTCGCGCTGTCCAACGGCCTGCCGGTGCCCCGTCCTGTCAAGATCCTCGCCGCCGACGCCACCCCGGTGGGGGCCGATCAGCTGCGGACCCGACGGGCGGGGGGACTGGTGGTGCCCATCGGCGGCGGCAAGGACTCCATGGTCCTCATCGAGGCGGTCCGCCCCCTGGGCCCGAGACTGTTCGCCGTCAATCCCCATCCGCTGGTCATCGAGTTGGCGGCGGCCTCCGGCCTCGAGCTGATCGTGGTCCGCCGCCGCCTGTCGCCGGAACTGGCCCGGCTCAACGCCTCGGGGGCCCGCAACGGCCACGTTCCCATCACCGCCATCGTGTCGCTGATCGCGGTGGCCGGAAGCTATCTCTACGGCTACGACGCCATCGCCATGGCCATCGAGCGGTCGGCCAGCGAGGAGACCCGATGGGTCGACGGGGTGCCGGTGAACCACCAGTACTCCAAGAGTCTCGACTTCGAAGTCCTGCTGCAGCGGCTGCTGGCGGAGTCGATCGATCCCGGGATCATCTATGGATCGGCGCTCCGGCAGTACTCCGAGCTGTCCATCGCCCGGGCCTTTGCGAAGCTCACCGGTTACCACTCTGGCTTCTGCAGCTGCAATACCGCCTTCCGCCAGCAGGCCGCCGCCGGTGATCGCTGGTGCGGCCACTGCCCGAAGTGCCGGTTCGTGGGGTTGATGCTGGCCCCGAACCTGTCACCGGAGGCGGTGGTGGCCATCATCGGCCGGGACATGTTCGACGATCCCGACCAGGTCGAGGGCTTCGCCGCCCTGATGAGCGAGGAGGGCAAGCCGTTCGAATGCGTGGGCGAGCGGGGCGAGTCGGCCGCTGCCTTCCGGATGCTGTCCGACCTTCCCGCCTGGAAGGACAAGGTGGTGGTGGCCGCGCTGGCCGGCCGGGCCCGGGCCCTGGTCTCCGACGGCGATGTCGCCGGCCTACTCACCCCCGACCCGTCGCCGGCCTTCCCCGATCCCGAGGTGGCATCGGCCGTCGATCGACTGCTGGCCGGGAACCGGTGACCCTCGACGACCTCGGCCGCCGGAAGGTGGCGGTGTGGGGGATGGGGAGCGAAGGGCTGGCCATGGCCCGGCTGCTCATCGAACGGGGGTCGCCGCCGGTCCTCATCGACGACCAGGTCGAGAGTGCCGCCGCCCGAGTGGAGGCGGACTTGCCGGTGGCCCTGCCGGTACTCCCGCCCGACCGGGTGGAGTGGGGCGGGTTGGAGGTCGTGGTCCGTTCCCCCGGGGTGAGCCGGTACCGAGACGAGCTCGCCGCCGCCGAATCCGCCGGGGTCACCGTCACCACCGCCACCGCCGTCTGGTTGGAGGACTTCCACCCGGCCCCGCTTCTGGCCATCACCGGGACCAAGGGGAAGAGCACCACCGCCGCCCTGGCCGCCGCGATCCTCGAGCACCAGGGACTCTCGGTGGCCCTGGTCGGCAACAT
>DASZNG010000206.1:0-4859 GCA_035551535.1 Acidimicrobiales bacterium
TCCCGCTTCGGCTGCGGGACCTATCTGTCCCGGTACAACCCCTCGAGCCAGTGTTCGATCCACAAAGCGTTGCCCTGAGGGTCGCCGGCCGCCGTACCCGTCGGCCACCATCGAAGAAGGAGCCCGTGTGTTGAATCCACCTCCGAACGACGACATCGGTGGCGGCGGCTCCGACCCGAACCTCGCCAAGGAACGAAAACCACCCCGTCGCCACCGGCTGGAAGAACTGGCCGCGGTCTGGAGTGCCGTCGATCCCGGAGGCGGGGATTCGACGGCTCGCTAGGGGGAGCAGGCGCGGGTGCTTCCCGGCAGCCGGTGCCGGTAGTGGACGACCACCCGATATCCCACCGCCGCGGCCCAGCTCAGCGGAGGGACGGCCATGGCGCCGCCGACCATCCGCCGCCAGCCTCGGGCGGCGAGAAGGGCTCGGGCCACCGCCAGGTGCCCCCGGAATTGGCGCCCATCCCCGTCCACCCACCAGGCCGCGGCTCGGGCCATCTCCGGGGTGAGCCCGAGCTCGGCCAGGCCGTCCTCCCCGAGTGATTGCCAGGCCGCCGCCGTGGCCGGGATCCGCCACCGTTGCGAGATGCGGGCGGCCACCGAGGTGCAGAATCCGCAGTCGCCGTCGTACACCAGGACCGGGACCCGGGTGGTCGGCATTGAGCTCAGATCGGAGGTCAGCGGCCCGCGTTGTAGCGGTAGACGTTGGTCTGGCGGGTTTCGAAGCCGAGCCGGACGTAGAGCCGGTTGGCCCCCTCCCGGCTCGGCCGGGAGGTCAGATCGACCGATTTCGCCCCTTCGGCCTCGGCCCGGGCCACGGCCGCCATCACCAGCCCCTCCCCGGCTCCCGCCCCGCGGGCCGACTCGTCGACCACCACGTCCTCGATCCAGGCCCGGACCCCGGTGGGCACCCGGAACAGCGCCAGGGTCAGCGAGCCGACGATGGCACCGGACAGGTCGGTGGCGATCAGGAGCACCGATGCCTCGGAGGCCACGATGGCTTCGAGGTCGGCGGCACTCGGGCTGGGCGACGACGATGACAGCTGCGGCACCAGCCGGGCAAACGCCTCGACCAGCTCCGGGGTCACCCCGGTGGCCTCGGACACCGTCACCGGGCCGGCCTCGGCCCCAGGCGCCGGCGCCGAACCGTTCACATCGACCATCGCTCAGACCTTGTCCGGATCGCCCCGCCAGATCGGGGCACGCACGGGATCGTAGAGCACCTCGATCGGCTCGCCCCGGAGGGCGGCGAACACATGGCGACCCCAGCGCTCGGCCCCGGCCAGCGGTTGGGGAAGGCGGTCCAGGGCGAACCAGCCGACGTCGGAGCACTCCAGCGGGTGGGCCTTGAGCTCGCCGCCCACCGCCCGGCACTGGAAGACCAGCGAATAGAGAGGTATGCGGCTGATCCCGATCCGGAGCCCGTCGAGCACGGCGATGAGTCGGACCACCTCCACGTCGATGCCGGTCTCCTCTTCGACCTCCTTGACCACCACCTCGGCGGCGGAGTAGCCGACGTCGGCCCATCCGGTCGGATACAGCCACACCCCGGAATCGGCCCGCTTGACCAGCAGGATCTCGTCCTTGTCGTTCCCGACCGCGGCGCCGACGGCCACCTTCGGGGTCACATAGCCGGGCACGCCCTTCCCGACGGTGGACATCCACTCCTCGACCAGGCCGTCGGCATCCTCGGCGCCTGCCGAACCCTCATCGACGGCGACCCGGATGTCGGCGGCGACCCGCAGGATCTCCTCGAACCGCTCTTGCTCGTAGAGCGACTCGGTGAAGCCGAGACCGGTCCGGGCGATGCCGGCCAGGGCTTCGCTCCAGCGCAACAGCTGTTTGGTGGATGGGACGGGTTCCACCCGCCCGACGCTACCTCACCGCCGCCCACCGGCCACCCGCCGACGGCCGCCCCGGGAGCGCCGGTTCGGACCCTGGTCGCCCGTCTCCGGACACCCGGCCGCGCCGCCGCCCGCCGCCCTGCCTACCGATCGACCCCCGAATTCGGTCAGAATGGAGCGTGCCCGTCAACGAGGACTGTCGTCACTACATCATGCAGACCACCCGCCACGAGGAGAAGCTCGAGCGGTGCCGCATGGGTGCCAACGAGCAGCTCCCCTTCGGGTGCCCCGAGGGGTGCCTGTTCTACGAACCCCGCAAGGTGTCGGGCGCCGGCTGGACCATCCGCACCACCGACGACGGCTGACCCTCCCCCGCCCGACCGGACCCCGGTGGCTCAACCGACCTGGGTGGCCAGCACCGTGTAGGTGAGCGGAAGCCGAGGATGGCCCTCGGGGGCCGACCACCGGCCCGGGCCGGTCTCCACCAGCCACGGGAACACCTGGTGGACCGTCCAGTCGTGTTCCTCCAGCACGTCGATGCGCAAACCCCGGTGGATGAGGGCGGTGACCACCTCTCCGATGCTGTGGTTCCACTCGTAACTGCGGGCGCGCCGCAGCGGCCGGTCGGTGTCGGTGTAGGTGAGGTTGGAATCGTCGACGAACGGGTCGGGCTCTTCGAAATAGGAGTACTCGATCACGGGCGATTCGTTGGCCAGCGCCCAGGCCAACGGGTGCACCTCGTGGAGATACAGCCGGCCGCCGGGGCGCACCGACGCCGCGGCCTGATCGGCCCACCGCTCCACGCTGGGAAGCCAGCACAACGCCCCGAGGCTCACATAGACGATGTCGAAGGTGACGTGGCCGAGGGCCTCGGTGGCGGCGTAGACCTCCGAGAGCACGAAGTGGGCGCGGTCCTGGAGCCCGGCCACCCGGGCCAATTCCTCGGCCTTGCGGATCGCCTCCGGGGAGAAATCCAGCCCGGTGACCCGGGCACCGGCATCCGCCCAGGCCAGGGTGTCGAGGCCGAAATGGCACTGCAGATGCAGCAGGTCGAGGCCCCGCACGTCCCCGAGGACCTCGACCTCCCGGGGGCGCGGGCCGGGCCGGGTGCGGAGCCAACCGTCGACGTCGTAGAAGCGGGAGGCGGCATGGACGCCCACCCGTTCGTCCCATTTGCTGCGGTTGGCGAACAGCCACTCTTCAGTTGTCTGGTCCATGCGTCCCCCCGACGGCCGGTCGCCCTCGTCGATCAACTCTCGACGATGTCACCCAGCAGATCCACCTGTACGCCTTCCCCCCGTAGCCATTCCACCGCCCGGTCGACGGTGGTGCCGTTGCCGTCGAGCTCGCAGATGATCCACCCGCCGTGCTCGCCCACGTCCGCCCGGCGGATGTTCGGCACGACGTCGAGCTCCTTGATCAGGCGGGCGATGATCGGCTCCCGCACCAGCTCGTCGGGGAACGTCAGTTTGACCCGCACCCCGATCACCGGTCCTCTCCCCGGGCCGCGGCCAACGACAACCCCCCGCCCGGCCTCCGCCCGTCCAGCGCCTGATTCAGATTCCCGGAGCGGAACCCGTCGAGGTCGAGGGTCACGTAGCGGTAGCCGGCGGCGTGCACCGCCGCGGTCACCTCCTCCCGGAGGGCGATCACCGCGGCCAGGTCCTCGGCCGTCACCTCGATGCGGGCGGTGTCGCCGTAGTGCCGGACCCGGATCTGGCCGATGCCGAGGGCCCGGAGTCCCGACTCGGCCTCGGCCACCGACCGCAGGGTCCCGAGGGTGACCGGCGTGCCGTAGGGGACCCGCGAGGCCAGGCAGGCCGCCGCCGGCTTGTCCCAGGTCCGCAGGCCCAGGGCCCTCGACCACGCCCGGACGTCGGCCTTGGTGAACCCCGATTCGACCAGCGGGAACGCCGCGCCTCGCTCGGCGGCCGCCGCCTGCCCGGGCCGGTGGTCGCCCAGATCGTCGAGGTTGACCCCGAGCACCACCGTGGATCCCTGGCCGGCCAACCCGCCGTCCATGATCGGGGCCAGCGCCTCCAGCAGCGACGCCTTGCAGTGATAGCAACGGGAGCCGTCATTGGCCGAATAGGCCGGGTCGGCCAACTCGTCGGTCGCCACCTCGACCAGCCGCAGGTCCCACTCGGCGGCCAGCTCCCGGCAGTCGGCCAACTCCTCGGGAGCCAGCGACGGCGACACCGCGGTGGCGCACAGCACCCGGTCGGGTCCCAGGGTGTCGTTGGCCACCCAGGCCAGGAAGGCGGAGTCGGCGCCGCCACTGAAGGCGACGATCACCTTCCCGAGCGAGCGCAGGGTCGAGCGCAGCGCCTCCAGGTCGCCGCCGCAGCCGGCTGCGGACGGGGGGCGCACCTCAGGCACGCCGCACCCCGGTGGCCATCACCGTTTCGATCGGCGCCACCATCCCGGTCACGAACGTCCCGAACTCGGCGAACCGGGCCGAGCCCTCGTCGAACCGCATCGAGTACACGCAGTCCTTGAGGTCGTCGGGGCGCACCCCGAACAGGGTGACCCCCCACTCCCAGTCGTCGATGCCGGTGGACCCGGTGATCAGCTGGAGGATCCGGCCGGCGAAGGTGCGGCCCACCGCCCCGTGGGCCAACATCAGCGCCTTCCGCTCGTCGAACGGCAGCGAGAACCAGTTGGAACCCTCGGCGTCGCCGCGGCGCTTGGACATCGGGTAGAAACAGAAGGCCGTCATCCCCTCGGGCGGCAGTTGCGGGTACAGCCGCTTCTGCTTCATCTCGTCGGGGATCCCGGCGGCGTACTCCGACACCTCGGTCAGCGACACGAACGAGTCGACCACCACCAGGCCGGCCGCCTGGAGATCGGTCTGCAGCCCCCGCAGCCGCCACAGGTCCGCACCCAGGGCCATGAACCCGACGTCGGCCTTGTGGCCGAGCAGCGACACCGAGACGACCTGGACGTCGTCGGCCTCGGCCTCTTTCACCGCCCGGATCACCGCCTCGACGTCGACGCCGGGACCCGACCCGGTCA
>DASZNG010000207.1:0-3361 GCA_035551535.1 Acidimicrobiales bacterium
GACCTGGTCTACCTGCTGGCGGCCATCGGTTTCATCTTGGCCCTCAAGGGGTTGAGCTCGCCGAAGTTCGCCCGCCAGGGCAACCTGCTCGGCGCCGGGGCGGCCCTCCTGGCCATCGCCATGACCTTCTCCATCCCGTCAGTGCGACACGCCGGTAGCCACCTGGTGCTCATGGTGGTGGCCATGGTCATCGGAACCGCAATCGCGGTACCGGCGGCCCGCATGGTGAAGATGACCGCCATGCCCCAGATGGTCGCCATCTTCAACGGGGTGGGTGGCGGCGCCGCGGCGCTGGTATCCATGACCGCGTTTCTGGTGCTCACCTCGACCCGAGGTGGCGTGAGCGGTTCGCCGGCTGTCTACGAGATCATCGAAGTGGTCCTCGGGGTGCTGATCGGCTCCGTCTCCCTCTCCGGAAGCGCCATCGCCTTCGCCAAGCTCCAGGAGTTGATGCCCGGGCGTCCGGTCACCTACCCGGGCCAACAGGTGATCAACGGGATCGTCGGGGTGGCGATCCTCGCCCTGGTGGTGACCGTGGCGGTGACGGCCAATGTCGCGGTGCTGGTCATCCTGGCCGTGCTGGCGCTGGTGCTCGGGGTGATCTTCGTCCTACCCATCGGGGGCGCCGACGTCCCGGTGCTCATCTCGTTGTTGAACTCGTTCACCGGTTTGGCCGTGGCCGCATCCGGATTCACCCTGCACAACAATTTGCTTATCATCGCCGGCACCCTGGTGGGGGCGTCGGGAACCCTGCTCACCCGGATGATGAGCAAGGCCATGGGCCGCTCGTTGGTCAACATCCTCTTCAGCGCGTTCGGCTCGGTCATCACCGCCACCGGTGGGGCCGACGGGACCGGCGCCGATGCCCGACCGGTCAAGACCGGCACCGCCGAGGACCTCGGGGTGCTGATGGCCTACGCCCGAAAGGTCGTCATCATCCCGGGCTACGGGTTGGCCGTCGCCCAAGCCCAGCACGCCGCCCGGGAGCTCGCCGACCTGTTGATGGCGCGGGGGGTCGAGGTGTTCTACGCCATTCACCCGGTGGCCGGGCGGATGCCCGGACACATGAACGTGCTGCTGGCCGAAGCCAACGTGCCCTATGACGAGCTGAAGGAGATGGACGAGGCCAACCCCGAGTTGGCCGACGCCGACGTCGCCCTGGTGGTCGGGGCCAACGACACAGTGAACCCGGCGGCCCAGAACACCCCGGGGAGCCCCATCTTCGGCATGCCCATCATCCATGCCGACCAGGCGCAGAACATCATCTTCCTGAAGCGTTCGATGCGGCCGGGTTTCGCCGGCATCGACAACGAGCTGCTCTTCGATCCCAAGACCACCATGTTGTTCGGTGACGCCAAGGACTCGCTGACCAAACTGGTGGCCGCGGTCAAGGCCGCCTGAGCCGCGGCCGGGGCGGTCGGCGTTCCGACGTGGTTTTGGGAGCCAGAGACGCTTAAATCCCCTTGTGGACGCAGAAAAACAACTGTCAGTGATAGCGTCGCCACAAGCATTGTGACCACTGACCCATCCGCACCATGCCGGCGGTGCGTTGCTCCACAGACCGGGACATGATGAGACGACCCTTCCGAACCGCGAGCCAGCCACCACCTCCGGTGACGTTGGTTTCCGCCCGGGAGGTCACCGATCCTTGGGCGCCCACCCCCCATGCCCATTTCGACATTCGCCTGTCGGCGGCGGGTATGACCGTCGGGCCTTCGGCCGGAAGCCGGGCGGTCGTCCCCGCGCTGGTCCCCTGGTCGGGGCTTCTGGGGTTCTCCGCCGACCAGTGGGTCACCACCGCCGACGGCGCCACTGGCCAGATTCTCGAGATCGTGGTCGACGGGGTCGACCAGGTCAGTGGCTCGCAGGTTCGACGGTTTCTCGTCCCCGCCCCCGATCTCGTCCCGTTCTTCAAGGGCGTAGGCGCGTGGTCGAAGCAGTGGGCCGCCGAACTTCGGAGGGCCGAGGCGGGCAAGGGAGCCGGCTCGAAGCTGGCCGCATCGGCCGTCCCGTCCCGCGGCGTGGTGGTCGGCGCGTGGTTGACATCCTTGCTCCCGCTGACATTGGCCCACCGTCTGGGCGGGAGTGCAGGGCCCGGACCGCGATCCGGACACCGACCGGTGGCCAAGGCGGTCGTCGGGCTGGTGGTGCTGGTCGTGGCGGCAGGAGTGGCGACCGCCTCGCTGGCCATGACCGCGTCGGGAGGCTCGCCCCGCCCTCGTTCGACGCAGCCGGCCACCCACCACGCCCCGGTCGCATTGGGCAATGTTCTCCAAGCCTCCGCCGCCCCCAAGGTGCCGCCCCTTCCCGCCGCAGCATCGGCTCCGGCTCCGGCGCCGCCATCACTGGCCGGTTCCCCACCCCTCCAATCCCACGAGATCTTCGGCTACGCGCCCTACTGGACGCTTCCGGAATCGAATGGCTTCGACGTGAAGAACTTGACCACCCTGGCCTATTTCAGCGTCGACGCCAACGCCGACGGCACCCTTGACCAGAGCGGGTCGGGTTGGAACGGGTACGAGAGTCAAGACCTGGCCGACCTGGTGACCCGGTCGCACGCGGCCGGCGACCGGGTGGTGTTGACAGTGACCGACTTCAACCAGAGCTCGCTGGACAAGATCACGTCGGATCCGGCGGCGCCGGGACGGTTGTCGGCGGCACTGATCGCGGCGGTGTCCGCCAAGAACCTCGATGGGGTGAACTTCGACTTCGAAGGGGTGGGAAGCGGAGACCGCACCGGGCTGACCAATCTCATCACCCAGGTGTCCAACGCCCTTCATGCTGCCAATCCGCACTGGCAGAACACCATGGCCGTCTATGCCAGTGCGGCCAGCGACTCAGCCGGGTTCTACAACGTCGCCGCCTTGGCCCCCGCCCTGGACGGGTTCTTCGTCATGGCCTACGACATGAACGACCCGGTGACCCCGAGTGCCACCGCCCCGTTGGTGGGCGGGGGATACAACGACACTGAGGCCCTGCAGCAGTTCACCGCGGTGGTTCCCCCTACCAAGGTCATTCTCGGGGTTCCGTACTACGGGTATGACTGGCCGACGACCGACGGGAGCCGCGGCTCCCCCTCCACGGGTGCGGACTCGCCGCTCAGCTACGGGGTCATCTCCTCCGGGAACAACCCCACCTACTGGGACCCGGCCACCCAGACGGCGTGGACGTCGTACCAGGTGGGTGCCCAGTGGCACCAGACCTACTTCGACGATCCGACCTCGTTGGCTTTGAAGGCACAGCTGGCCAACTCGTTCCATGTGCGGGGGATGGGGATATGGGCCCTGGGGATGGACGGGAACGACCCGGCCATGCTGGCGGCGCTGCTCGGGCAGGCGCCGGCGGCCAAGGACTTTGCCCC
>DASZNG010000208.1:0-3826 GCA_035551535.1 Acidimicrobiales bacterium
GCCTCGATGTCGGCCATGGCCCCGATCCGGTCGGCGGCCGGCCGGAAGCGCACGGTGACCCGGTCCCCGGTGGCGATCTTGTCGGGACCGCCGGCGTCGACGGCGTGGAGCATGGCGGTGTCGGCCCCGTCCAGGCGAATGAGGGCCCAGGCGAACGGGGTGTCCCGCGGGTGCTTGGGCAGCGGGTCGGACACCCAGGCCCAGGACTCGACCACCCCGCCCGGGCCGACCTCCACCATCTCGCCGGTGTCGTCCCCGGTGGCCGGGTCGTACTCGGTCGGAGGCACGATGACCGATCCTCCCGACCCGCGGACCCCGGTCAGCTTCCCGTCCCGCAGACCGGTGAGGAACGCCCCGATGACCGGACCCACCGAGCGCGAATACGGGTATTCGAGGACGTGACTGGCGTGCAACGCTTCGCTCTCGGGCATCCGACCCCTCCCTTTGATGGCTCGTCGAACGTCAACGCGGAAAAGTAGAACACATTTCAGTTTTGGGCGCCAACAGGGGGCTCCCGGCCAGTGGGCCGGCGGTCGCCCACTGGACTCAGGGCGCCACGGCACCGGTTCCGGCTCGGTTTTCTCCGGGTCGGAATGGGTACCAGAGTTGGGTGGCGCCTCTCGCCGGTTCGATCGAACGGGAAGCGAAATTCGACACCGACCTCGACGCCCCGCTGCCTGATCTCCGAAAGGTGGTGGGAGACGTCGTCCGGCTACCCGAGCAGTGCCTGCGCACGACCTACTTCGACACCGCCGACTTCCGGCTGTGGCGGCGGAGGGTGACCCTCCGCCACCGGCTCGGCGAGGAATCCGCCGGCGGGACCTGGACCCTCAAGCTTCCGGAGAGCGATCGCGGGGCGGTCCTGCACCGCGCCGAGCTCACCTGGCCCGGTCCCGGGGAGGTCATCCCCGAGGAGGCGATACGTGTCCTCAAAGGGGTTGTCCGTCGATCGGCGCTGGTCCCGATCGCGGCGCTGGCCTCGGAGCGGGTCAGGTTCGGCCTCTACGGCGCCAAGGGACACCCGCTCGGAGAGGTCGACGACGACCGGGTGACGGTGGTCGGTGGTCGACGGGACGGTCTCCGCTTCCGGGAGGTGGAGGTGGAATTCGACGGCGCGCCGGCCAAGATGGTCGAGGCTGTCTTGAAGAAGTTCGCCAAGGCCGGCATCCGGCCGGGGAAGGCACCCAAGTTGGCCCGGGCTCTCGATCTCCCCCCACCGGACCGGGGCCGGACCGGCACCGTCGGCGGCAAAGCCCGGCTGGGACAAGTGGTCAAAGCCAGCCTGACCGATGGGCTGGACCGAATCCTCGACCACGACTACCGCTTGCGGCTGGACCCCACCGGGCCGCAACCCCACGACGTGCATCAGGCGCGGGTGGCGACCCGCCGGCTGAGGTCGGACCTGAAGACGTTCGGTTCGACCCTCGACCCGGTGTGGCTGGGTCATACCCGGGCCGAGCTCAAGTGGTTGGGTGAGCGGCTCGGACAGGTGCGGGATCGCGACGTGCTGGCCAGGCGCCTCGAGAGCCGCCGAGACACCGGCTCGCCGGCCGGGGCAGCCGAGCTGGCCAACGGGCTGGCCAAACAGCGGCGACAGGCCGGCCGGGAGCTCGGCGAAGCATTGGACTCCGACCGCTACCTCACGCTGCTCGACCGGCTGGATGCCGCCTCCCAGCTCCCGCCGTTCTCCCCCAGTGGAGCCGGCAAGAAGAAGACATCGCCCACCCGGGATCCGCAGGCCGACGACCCAGCCCGTGCGGCCCTCCCCGTCCTGGTCGCCTCGCGCTGGCGGGCGCTCCGGAAGAAGGTCCGCCAAGCCGGACGCCGTCCGAGCGACGCCGCGCTGCACCGCATCCGCATCGGGGCGAAGCAGCTGCGCTACGCGGCCGAGGCGGCGGTGCCGGTCATGGGTCGGCCGGCCGCCCGGACCGCGGCCAGAGCCGAACGGCTACAGACCCTCCTCGGCGAGCACCACGACGCGGTCGCGGCGGAGGCGTGGCTCCGGGAGCAGGCCCGGCACGACACCCGGGCGGCCAGCTTCGAAGCCGGCATGCTGGCCGCCCACCAGATCCGCCGGCAACAGAAGCTGCGGCGCCGGTGGCGATCGAGCTGGCGGCGTCTCGACCAGCCGAAAGCGCGGGCCTGGCTCCGTTGAGGCCCGGCCGGGGCGGCCCTGGGTAGAGTCGGCGGGGGCTCCCCGCCGTCCAGGTGGGAAACACCGACACGAAGAGGTGACGTGACCACACCCGGACGAGCAGAGACCCAGGGCGGCAACCGCCCCCGGCGGCCCAACATCCTGCTGGTGGTGTCCGACCAGGAGCGCCAGCGATCGTGGCTCCCGGCCGGCACCTCGCTGCCGTGGCGGGACCGGCTCCGGGCCGAGGGACTGGAGTTCACCAACTACTTCACCCATTCGTCGCCGTGCTCCCCGAGCCGGGCCAGCCTGTTTACCGGGCGCTACCTGGCCGGCCACGGGGTCAACGACAACGTGATCATGCCCGAGCACCACGAGTTGCCCACCTCGGTGCCCACCCTCGGGTCCCTGCTCGACGGGGCCGGCTACCGCTCGTCCTACATCGGCAAGTGGCACCTCTCGCAGTCGCCCACCCCGGACATGGAGACCTACGGGTTCGCCGATTGGGACGGCAACGATCGCCACTTCATGGGGTGGGCCGGGACCGGGGTGCACTTCGATCCGATCATCGCCTCCAACGCCGCCCACTGGCTGCAGGCCAACGCCGCCCCCGCCGCCGGGGCGGCCGTTGCCGGTCGACCCGCCCCGGATCCGTGGTTCTTGACGGTGGCCCTGGTCAACCCCCACGACGTGATGTGGTTCCCCATCGACCAGCCCGGGTACCGCGAGCGCCATCCCGTCGACGTGGCCGGGGTGCGTTCGATCCTGGAGTCGGCCGCCTGGAAGGACGACGATGCCCTCCCCGTCTACACCGATCCCTACGACGAGGTGGTCGACACTCTGCCGGCCAACTTCGACGACGACCTCCACGCCAAGCCGGAGGCCCACCGGCAGTGGCGCTGGGACCAGCAGCACGGCCTCTGGGGCTACATCGACCCGTCCGACACCCGGGCCTGGCTCCGCCACCTCGACTACTACGTGCACCTCCACCAGCTGGCCGACCGCAACCTGGGCACCGTCCTGGCCGCCCTGGAGGCGTCGGGGGCGTGGGACGACACCATCATCATCTTCACCTCCGACCACGGTGACATGTGCGGCTCCCACGGTCTCCGGTCCAAGGGACCGTTCGTCTACGACGAGATCATGCGGGTGCCGCTGTACGTGAAGGTCCCCGGGGTCACCACCCCGGGTTCGGCCACCGCCGCCCTCGGGTCCCACGTCGACCTGGCCGCCACCATCTGCGCCCTGGCCGGGGTGGCGCCGTCGGCGATCGGCCCCACCGTCCAGGGGGCCGACCTCTCCCCCGTCCTCGCCGACCCGTCGGCGGCGGTCCGCGACCATGTCCTCTTCGCCCAGGACTCGGCCCAGACCGAGAACCTCAACAAGGTGCGCTACGCGCTCCGGGGCTTCTTCGACGGCCGGACCAAGTACGCCCGCTACTACGGCGTCGGCGGCGGGAAGCCGTCGACCGGGCTGTGGGGGAAGTCACCGGGGACCAAGCTGTTCGACGTCGACTGCTCCTTCGACGACAACGACCACGAGTGGTACGACCACGACTCCGACCCGGACGAACTCGTCAACCTGGGCAACGACCGGGCCCGTCGCCGGGAGCTCCGCGACGTCTACCAGCGGATGCGGGCCTACGAGGCCGAATCCTTCGTCCCCTTCGGCGCCCCGGTGAGCTGATCGGCC
>DASZNG010000209.1:0-8015 GCA_035551535.1 Acidimicrobiales bacterium
TGGATGCGGGGGGGCATCGTGGAGCACGGCGGCACCGGGCTCCCGATCCTGGAAGCCAAGATCTACCCGTGGGGACCGGCCCACAAGGAGAGCATGCGGCGATCCCCGCTGCGGGACCGGATGTGGGCCTTCACCATGCAGGGGGAGGACCTCCCCGTCGCCACCAACCGGATCGACCTCGACCCCACCGTGCGCGACGTCCGGGGGTTCCCGGTGGCCCGGTACACCTACGCCCCCCACCGTCACGAGCTGGCCGCCTCCGCCCACCACGGGCCCCGGATGGCCGCCATCCTCGAGGCGATGGGGGCGGAGTGGACCTCGGTGGTCACCTCGCCGGGGACGGCCGGGGGCCCGGCCGAGAAGTCGACGCCCGACGCCCCGATGAGCCGGCACGTGATGGGTACCGTCCGGATGGGGGAGGACCCGGCCACCTCGGTGGCCGACGCCGACGGCCGCCTCCACCAGCTGCCCAACGTGGTCATCGCCGACTCGTCGGTGTTCGTCACCGCCTCGGGTTACGGCCCCACGCTCACCCTGGCCGCCCTGGCCGCCCGGGCCGCCACCGCCATGCTCGGCTGAGCCGGACGGCTCCGACCCGGTTGCCGGCTGCAGTTCTACGCTTGGGGCATGACGATTCAGCGCATGGACAACGTCGGCGTCGTCGTCGACGACCTCGACGCCGCCGTCGCCTTCTTCACCGAGCTCGGCATGGAGCTGGAAGGCAGGATGCAAATCGACGGCAGCTGGGCGGGAAACGTCGTCGGGCTCGACGACATGCGGAGCGAGATCGCCATGATGCGGATCCCGGACGCCCCCGGCCGGCTCGAACTGGCGAAGTATCACGCCCCGGAGGCGATCACCCCCGAGCCGGAGATCCCCCCGGCGAACACCCTGGGCCTTCACCGGGTGATGTTCGCCGTCGACGACATCGCGGACACCCTCGCCCGCCTCCGCCCGTACGGCGCCGAACTCGTCGGCGAGGTGACCCGCTTCGAGGACAGCTTCCTGCTCTGCTATCTCCGGGGGCCGAGCGGAATCATCCTCGGGCTGGCCGAGCAGCTCAGCTGATTCCGCTGGCCGCCGGTCACGACCCCGACGACCACCCCGAACCTACCTGAGAGCGGCGTTCTCGCCGGCTGGCTACCGTGGGCCCATGGATGACAAGAAACCCATCGCCCTGGTGACCGGGGCATCGTCGGGAATCGGGGCCGCCACCGCCCGGGCCCTGGCCGCCAAGGGAATCACGGTCGGCATCGTGGCCCGCCGAGCTGACCGCCTGGCCGAGGTGCTGAAGGACTGCCAGGTTCCGGCGCCGGCGTCGCGGGCCTTCGTGGCCGATCTCTCCGACCCCGACCGGGCCGCGGCGCTGGCCCTCGAGACCTGGGACGCCTTCGGACACCTCGACATCCTGGTCAACAACGCCGGCATCCCGATGCGCCGGCCGGTGCCCCGGCTCACCATGGAGGAAGTCGAGCGGGTGATGCGGGTCAACTACCTGTCGCCGGTGGCCATGACGCTGGCCGTGCTGCCCCGGATGACCGACCGGGGCGGCGGCACCGTCGTGAACGTCTCGAGTCTGGGCGGCCGGCTGGGCATCACCACCGAGGCCGCCTACTCGGCATCCAAGTTCGCCCTCTGCGGGTTCAGCGAGGCGATGGCCGCCGACATCGACGGGACGGGGGTGAAGGTCCGGCTGGTGCTCCCCGGAGCCATCGACACCGAGATCTGGGACCAGCCCGGGAACGACGCCCCCTTCTATGTGGGCCCGCTCACCCCGGCCGAGGAGGTGGCCGACGGGATCGTCGAGGCCATCGACAGCCCGGTGTTCGAGCACTACCTCCCGGACATGAAGGCGGTGATCGAGCTCAAGACGGCCGACTTCGACGGCTTCCTGGCCGGGATGCTGGCGGTGAAGCAGCAACCGCCGGGCTCCTACGACGCCACCCAGGTCCCGGACCGGGGGTCGCTCCGATGAAGGCGCTGGTGTTCGGGCTGCCGCCCGATCCCACCGGGGTCCCGGAGCCGGCCGACGATCTCGACCGGCGGCTGGCCACCTTGCCCTTCGGGCTCCACGAGGTGGACGAGGCCAGGCTGGTCCGTCCCGACTGGGTGATCACCCGGCCCCGGCTCTCGGGGGTGTGCGGGTCGGAGTCCAAGTTGGTCCTGGGTGACTTCGCCAGCGAGGACATCGACAATCCGATGGCGGCGTTCTCCTCCTTCCCCCATATCCCCGGGCACGAGGTGGTGGCCGAGGTGGTCTCGTTGGGCCCGGAGGCCGAGGGTCTCGAGGTCGGGCAGCGGGTGCTGCTCAACCCCTGGCTGACCTGCGGGCCCCGCGGGGTGGACCCGCCGTGTCCGGCCTGCCAGGCCGGCGACCTGAGCCTGTGCTGGAGCTTCACCGAGGGGGCACTGGGCCCGGGCGTCCACGTCGGGGTGACCACCGATGCCCCCGGCGGCTGGGCCGACCGGATGGCCGCCCACGATTCGATGCTCATCCCGGTGCCGGACGCCATCTCCGACGAGGTGGCGGTGTTGGCCGACCCCTTCGCGGTGTCCCTCCACTCCATCGTCCGCCACCCCCCGCCGCCGGGGGGTCGGGCCCTGGTCTACGGGGCCGGCGCCCTGGGGGTGACCAGCGTCGCCGTCCTCCGGGCGCTCTACCCTGATGTCCAGGTCGCGGTGGTGGCCCGGTTCGGGGCCCAGGCGAGACTGGCCGCCGACTTCGGCGCCCAGCTGGTCCTCGAACACGAGCCCCGGCTCGAGCTGGTGGAGGCCCTGGCCGACTGGTCGGGCGGGGTGCTGCACACCGCGTACGACGGGCTGCCCATGGCCCACCCCGGTGGCATCGATGTCGTCTACGACACCGTGGCCCGCCCCGAGACCCTCGAGGTCGGGGTCCGGCTCCTGGCCGAGCGGGGCACCCTGGTCGAGACCGGGGTCCACACCCCCGGGCGATGGGAGTACACGCCCCTCTACTTCAAGGAGCTGAGCCTGGTCGGCTCCAACGCCTTCGGGATCGAAGAGGTCGAGGGGGTGCGCCAGCACGCCATCCGCCACTATCTCGACCTGGTGGAGGCGGGCCGGGTGGATCTGACCGGGATGCTCACCCACCAGTTCCCGCTCGACCACTGGCACGACGCCCTCCGGGCGCTGGCCGCCCAGGACGTCAGCGGGGCGGTGAAGGTGGCGTTCGGGCCCGCCGGCCCGAACTAGAGGTCGGAACCCAGGGTCGCCCTCCCTCGGGGTTGTGCCCGCGGGGATCCATCACCGCCGGCAACCGATGCGTCCATACCCTCGGTTCCGTCCACTGTGGGTACACGTACCCGTAGAGAGGAGATGCCCATCATGATGACCAAGACCACCAATCCGGTCGAGGCGTATCTGGAGGAGCTCGACGAGCCGAAGCGGTCGACACTGCGCCAGCTTCGCTCGTCAATCCTCGAGGTCATCCCCGAGGCGGAGGAATGCATCTCCTACGGTCTGCCTGCCTTCCGGGTCGGAGGCAAGGTCATCGCCGGTTTCGCCGCCTTCAAGAACCACCTGAGCTACCTCCCGCACAGCGGCTCGGTCTTTCCCGAATTGGGTCCGAAGGTCGCCGGGTATGAAACCACCACCGGGTCGCTGCATTTTCCCGTGGACAAGCCGCTCCCGAAGGTGCTCGTGCGCCAGCTGGTCAGGGTGCGGATGAGCCAGGCATTCCCCCCGGAGCGCCGGCCCGGCCGAACCCCGCCGGTCAGAGGCCGGAGCCGAGGGCGATGAACCGCCGGTAGCGGGCGTCGGCGGCCTGGCGCCAGGCCGGATCCGGCTCGATCCTTCGACCCGGTGACGACCAGCGGGCCGAGCCCTCCAGCGAGGTCTCCAGCCCCGCCGCCATCCGGGCCAGATAGGCGGCTCCGAGGGCGGCGCCCTCGGGCACCCCGACGGTGTCGACCGGAAGCCCGGTGGTGTCGGCCACCGCCGCCATCCAGGCCGCCGACCGGGTGCCGCCCCCGCTGGCCACGATCCGGCGCCCGGTCACCCCGGTGCGTTCGAGGATGTTGCGGACCACGAACCCGCTGGCTTCGTGGGCGGCCCGGGACATGGTGGGGGGCCCGTCGGTGAGGTCGAGGTCGAGGAGGGCCGCCCGCAAGGTGGTGTCGTGGAACGGCACCCGTTCACCCCGGACATAGGGGAGCCACACCGGGATCCGACCCGGGTCGCCGGCCCGGGCATCCTCGGGGAGCCCGGAGGCACGCGGGAGCCGGAGGAGGGAGCGGGCCCAGTCGACGAAGAGGGCGCCGGCGTTGCTCGGGCCGCCCACCAGCACCCGGCCGGCCACGGTATGGGGGACGGTCCACAGCCCGGGGGCTTCGAGCCAGCTGTCGGTGACCACCCACACGATCAGGGTGGCGCCGAAGATGACCAGGACGTCACCCACCTGGCCGGCGCCGGCCACGATCTGATCGCAAAAGGCGTCGATGGTCCCCCCGGCCACCACCGTCTCGAGGCGATCCGATGCCCCGTCGGCGGATCGCAGGGTCCCGGCCGGCTGGCCGGTCAGCACCACCGACGGGAGTTGCGCGGGATCGACTCCGAACCGGGTGAGTAGCTCCTGGTTCCAGGCGCCGGCGGTGTGGAGGCCCCCGAGGGTGGAGGCCACCGCGGTGTCGATGGAGGCCCGGCCGGTCAGTCCGTGGGTGGCGACGGCCTGGGCCGGCCAGAACCCGAAGGCGTCGGGCATCTGTCGGGAGGTCCACTGGAGGAACCCTTCGGCATCGGGCATCGGCCCGGCGGTGCCGTTCTCCGCCGACGGACCCGCCTGCCGGCCCCGGACGTCGCCGTAGAGCAGTCCCGGAGTGTGGGGGATGCCCCGGCGGTTCACCCCGGTGAGAGACGGGACCATCCCGGCGACACAGACCCCGGCGATCCGGGTAGGGGCGGAGGCTGCCGGCCGCTCGTCGTCGGCCCGATGGATGGCGTCCCGGACGGCGGCGAACGCCTTTCGCGGCCCGCGCCGCCAGGCGGCACCGGCGTCGTGTTCCATGTGCTCGGCCGAGGTGTGGATCACCCGGTGGGGGACCCGGGCCCGGGCCAGCACCTCGCCCTTCTCGGAGACGGCCAGCGCCTTGACCGAGGTGGTGCCGATGTCGATGCCCACCGTGATGGGCGCCTGGGCGCTGTCTGCTGTCATGATGCTGACGCAACCGTCATGGACGCAGACTATCGAGGACGGGCCGACAGAGAGGTAGGTGGATGGGGAACGATCGTCCCAAGGCGCTGGTCACCGCCCCGGTGCGGGGACCCGGACTGGACAAGCTGCACGAGCTCGCCGACCTGGTCATCGATCCGTGGATCGATCACCATCCCCTGCGCATCTACAACGCCGAGCAGCTGGCCGAGCGGGTGGCCGCCGAGGCCGCCACCATCGTGGTGGTGGAGTCCGACGCCTGCGCGGGCCCGCTGTTCGAGCAACCGCTGATCGCGGTGGCCAGCTGCCGAGGGGATCCGAACAACGTCGATGTCGAGGCGGCCACCGCCGCCGGGGTCCCGGTGCTGCGGGCCCCGGGCCGCAACGCCGATGCGGTGGCCGAGCTGGCGGTCGGCCTGATCCTGGCCTCCACCCGGGGCCTCCTCGAAGCCGACCGGGACGTGCGGACCGGTGAGATCTACCAGGACGGCACCATCCCCTACCAACGCTTCCGGGCCTGGCAGATCGCCGGCCGGACCGCCGGGCTGGTCGGGCTGGGGGCGGTGGGCCGGGCGCTGCGCTGGCGGCTGGAGGGACTGGGCATGGAGGTGGTGGCCTACGACCCCTATGCCGACGACGCCACCTCCTCGCTGGCCGAGCTGTTGGCGGTGGCCGACGTCATCTCGATGCACGCGCCGGTCACCCCGGAGACCGCGAACATGATCGGGGCCGCCGAGTTCGACAGTATGAAGGACGGGGTGGTGTTCGTGAACACCGCCCGGGCCCAGTTGCACGACACCGACGCGCTGGTCGCCGCGCTGGCCTCGGGGAAGGTGGGCGCCGCCGGCATCGACCATTTCGTGAACGAGTCACTGCCCACCGATCACCCGCTGACCGGGTTCCCCCACGTGGTGCTGGCTCCGCACATCGGCGGCGCCACCTACGACACCGAGGCCAACCACACGTCGATGGTGGCCGGCGACCTCGAGCGGCTGCTGCGGGGGGAGACCCCACTGCACATCGTCAATCCCGAGGTGCTCATCCAAACGGGGTAGGCGATCTCAGGGTTCGGCCCGATGGATGACGTTGCCGTCGACGATGGTGGCCCGCACCACCGGGTCGTGGTCGTCGGCCAGCACCGCGTCCAGCGGCTCGGCCAGCACGCAGAGGTCGGCGACCGCCCCCACCGCCACCCGGCGGGGTCGGTCCGGGCGGTCGGCCCGGCCCAGGAACAGGTCCAGGGCCCGACCGGCGGCGACCGTCTCGGCCGGTCCCAGGGGGCGACCGGTCGTCGTCCGCCGGGTGGCGGCGGCCCGGATGGCGGGCCAGGGGCGGGCTGACCCGAAGGGGGCGTCGGTGGAGGCGGCCGTCCGGATGCCGGCGGCCAGCAGGGAGGCGAGGCGCCAGAGGTCGAGGTGGTCGCCGGGATCGACCTCGGCGAGATACTGTTCGCCCCGGGTCAGGACGAAGCCGGGTTGGGTGACCACCGTGGCCCCGAGGTGGGAGAGGGCAGGAAGCAAGTCGGCGGCCAGCACCGATCCGTGCTCGATCCGATCGCCGGGTCGGCTCCCGGCCGTCCGCAGGGCGGCCACGCTCAGCACCCCTTGGACCCGGGTCACGCAGTGGATGGCGATGGATCGGCCGGCGTCATGGGCGGCCCGGATCCGTTGGGTCAACTCCTCCAGGGTCGGGAGGGTGGTGTCGTCCAGCATCACCTTGACCGGCCCCCGGGTGACCCGGGGGGTCGGGGTCAGGCCCACGCCGACCGGGGCCATGAGATGCAACCGCTGCCCGATGATCCCGGAGACGCTCAGCGCCCCGAGCGCCTCGAGATCGGCGGCCGGCTGGTCGGGGGTGGCGTCGGTGAATCCGGTGATGCCGTCGGCCGCCGCCCGCCGGCTGACCGACCCGAAGTCCGGAGGTCGGCGCGGGACCCGGGTGGCCAGCCAGGCGTCTTCCCGCCAGATCCGCCCGGTCGGGCGACCGTCCGCAGCACGCTCCACCCCGGGGGGAGCGTGGCCATCGATGCCCATCGCCTCCAGGCCGGCGGAGTTGACGATCCACTCGGAGCCACTGCGGTGTTGGACCCGGACCGGATGGGAGGCGAGCAACCGGTCGAGCGACCACCGGTCGAGATCACCGGCCACCGACTGGTGGTAGCCCACCGCTCGCACCCACTGTCTCCGACCGAGAGCCCCGGCCGCCGCCGTCAGCCGCCGAGCCAGTTGCTCGACGGTGTTGGTGTCCGGAGGTCCGGCGGGGACCGAGTCGGCGGCGGCGGCCAGGGCCCGCAGGTGGAGGTGGTGATCGTGGAGCCCGGGGATCACCGCCCCGCCCCGGGCCTCGATGACCTCGTGGTGGTTCCTGGCTTCGAGGCCGGCGGCCATCTCGACGATGTGGCCGGCATCCAGCCGGAGGTCGACCCTTCCGACCCCGGGGACCTCGCCGCCGCGGATGAGGATGGACATCAGTCGGAGGTGACGGGCGCACCGGCGCACCCGGACAGGGCCAAGCCGTGATCCCTCGCCGGCGCGGTGGCCGGTCCCATATCGCTCGGCACACCCACACGTTAGGGTCACACGGGATGGCGGAGACCAATGCAGCCATGTTCGATATCACCGCGCTGAACGATCTGCTGCGAGCCGCGCAGGACGGCTTCAGCGAGGTGCTCGGGGCCCTGGCCGAGCAGCCGCTGCTGGTGGTCGATCTCGACACCCCGGGCGAGCTCGACGGGATCGATCGGCGTCCGATGCTTCCCTGTGTCGTCGTCGGTGTCAGTCGCACCGGCGTCGTGCCCGGACCCCTCGACGGCGTGGACGTGGCGTTGACCGGGGTGACCAGTCCGACC
>DASZNG010000210.1:0-5398 GCA_035551535.1 Acidimicrobiales bacterium
CCGCCGAGCCCCCCGATCTGGCCGCCCTGGTCGAGGGGCTGCCGGCCATCCTGTCGTCCGGCCCCGGGCGCCCGCCGGGCCCCGGTCACATGATGACGGTGCTGGCCCCCGACACCGAGGAGGCCGACCTCACCGCCGAGCTCGACGCGGTGGTGAGCTCCGACCAGATCGGGCACCTGGCGGAGCTGAGCCAGGAACAGCTGAGCTCGATGGCCGATGGCCTCGAAGAGATCGAGCGCCGGGTGTCGGCCGAACGTCGTGGACTGCATCAACGCATCGACGCCCTCCAGGCCGAACTGGTGAGCCGGTACAAGTCCGGCCGGGCCTCGGTCGACGGCCTGCTGTCGTGATCGTCAAGGGCAAGAAGGACTCGCCCGTCGAAAGGATCCCGGGCGTGAAGGAACTGCCCGAGCGGTTCAACGAGCTCGGGGCGTTCATCCGGGAGCAGCGGGGGAGCGCCCGGCTGTCGTTGCGGCGACTCTCGGAGCTGGCCGGGATCTCCAATCCCTATCTGAGCCAGATCGAGCGGGGGCTGCGGCGACCGTCGGCGGAGATCCTCCAGCAGATCGCCAAGGCATTGCGGATCTCGGCCGAGACCCTCTACGTCCAGGCCGGCATCCTCGAGAAGCCCGACGGGAGCACCGACCTGGCCCGCCACATCTACGGCGACAACAACCTCAACGAAGAGCAGAAGCAGGCGATGATGCGGATCTACCTGTCCTTCCGCCACGAGAACGAGGACAACGCCGAGGTGGCGGCGGCGGCCGAGGCCGGGGCGGGGCCCGGGGATGCGGGGGCCGAGGACACGATCGCCGGGGCCGGGGATGCGGGGGCCGGGGCCGGGGATGCGGTCGCCGGGGCCAAGGGAGCCGGCCAGCGGGGGTCTGCCGCCAGCTGATCCGCCGGCCTGGCGGCCTGGAGGCCTGGCCGCCGATTCGGGCGTGCCGCCGACGGATCGGGCCGTCCCGATAGGCTCGGCGACGCATGAGGCGCCTGGCTGTTCTGTCATTGCACACGTCGCCGTTGGCCCAACCGGGAACCGGGGACGGCGGCGGCATGAACGTCTATGTGCGCGAGCTCTCCGCGGCACTGGCCCGGTCCGGGGCGGAGTGCGATGTCTTCACCCGGTCGTGGTCGGACGTCCTCCCGGCCACCGTCACGGTGGAACCCGGCTTCCGGGTGCACCACGTCGCCGCCGGTCCGCCCACCCCGATGGCCAAGGAGCTGCTGCCCGGGGTGGTCGACGAGTTCGCCGAAGGCGTGCTCAAGTACATGCAGTCGGTGGGGGGCGGATCGGACCAGGAGGATCTGCCGTTCGACGCCGTCCACGCCAACTACTGGCTCAGTGGTCTCGCCGGCCACACCATCAAGCACCAGATGAACCTCCCGCTGGTGTCGACCTTCCATACCCTCGACCGGGTGAAGGCCGAGTTCAGCCCCGAGGAGGTCGAAGCCGACTCCGCCCATCTCCGGGCCGAGGCCGAGGCCGCCACCATCAGCTGCTCGGACACCGTGCTCGCCTCCTGCTCGGTCGAGGCCGAGCAGATCTCCGAGCTCTACCACGCCGACCCGTCCCGGATCCGGATCGTGGCGCCCGGCGTCGACCACGCCTTCTTCGGGCCCGGCTACCGCCCCCAGGCCCGGGCCGCGCTCGGCCTGCCGATGGACGGTCCCCTGCTGCTGTTCGTGGGACGGATCCAACCCCTGAAGGGCGTCGAGGTGGCGGTGCGGGCCCTGGCCTCCCTGGGTGCGGACCGGCCGGACGCCCGGCTGGCCATCGTCGGCGGCCCCAGCGGACCCCGGGGTGACGTCGAGCTCGATCGGATGATGGCGCTGGTCGACGAGCTCGGGCTGGCCGACCGGGTGGTGTTCGTCCCGCCCCGACCCCACGAGCTGCTGTCCACCTACTACCGGGCCGCCGACGTCTGCCTGGTGCCGAGCCGGTCCGAGTCGTTCGGGCTCGTCGCCCTGGAAGCGGCCGCCTGCGGCACCCCGGTGGTGGCCTCGGATGTGGGCGGCCTGCGCACCCTGGTCGACCACGGTCGCACCGGTTTTTTGGTGGAGGACCCCACCCCGGAGGCGTTCGCCGCCTGGATCCGCCAGATCCTGGCCGAGCCCCTGCTGGCCGAGCGTCTGGGCACCGGGGCGGTGCTGCGGGCCCGCCGTTACACCTGGGCCCGGGCCGCCTCGTTGCTGCGGGACATCTACGAGGAACTGACCGTCGGGCGGCTGGTCGAGTGCTCGTGAGTCCTCCCGTGATGCCCTTGTCCGTCGGGCCATGACCCCGGCCGCCGATCGCTGGGGCGGCATCCTGAGCGAGTCCGAGCGAGAGGCGGTGTGCGCGGTGATCGACGGGTGGGCGGAGCGGGAGCTGGCCGACGAGGCCAGTGCCCTGGTGGCCGCCGAGCGCCAGGAAGGCGGCGATCCGGTGACCGGTGCCGCCCGCTGGTACCTGCGGATGCGCGGCGATGAGAAGGACTTCGTGACCGTCTGGCTCACGCTTCGCCAGCGCACCTTGCATCACGAGGCCCAGTTCATGCCGGCTCCCGAGACCAACGTGGAGGCGACCTGGGAGTACCTGTTGAAGCGCAACGCCGACCTGTTGGGCATGAGTTTCGCCCTCGGCCCTGAAGCGGCCATCTACCTGGTGGGCCGGGTCCCGGTCGAACGGGTCGACGACGAGGAGTTGGATCGGGTGATGGGGGCCTCGCTGGCCTATACCGACGAATGCTTCCCGACCGCCATGCTCCTCGGCTACGAGGGCATCTACCGGCGCCGGCCGCGGGCGGCCCGGAGCTGATCGGCCGGAG
The DNA here is from genome assembly GCA_035551535.1 of Acidimicrobiales bacterium. GTDB lineage: Bacteria > Actinomycetota > Acidimicrobiia > Acidimicrobiales > RAAP-2 > DASZIT01. Next base: position 2,811 of record DASZNG010000210.1, read on the forward strand.
CCAACCACGGCTCCGCCCGGCCGCGGCCGCCCGGTTGCAAGGCGGTCGATTGCCCTCCATCGGCCCGCTGCTAGCGTCTCGGGATCGCACCGAAACTTCTCCTCGTGGGTGGCGGCAAGATGGGTTCCTCCCTGCTCACGGGCCTGTTGGCGGGTGGATGGGCTTCGATCGAAGAGCTGGCGGTCAGCGACCCCGACCCGCTTCAGCGTCAGCGTCTGGTCGACGCCCACCTCGGGCTGACGGTGGTCGATACCCCGGTGGCCGCCGGCGACGCCCTTCTGGCCGTGAAGCCCGAAGCCGCCGAAGGCGTCTGCCGCACCCTGGCCGGGTTCGGGATCAACCGGGTGCTGTCGGTGGTGGCCGGGTTGCCGGCCGCCCGCCTCGAGGCCGCCCTCAACCCGGGGGCGGTGGTGGTGCGGGCCATGCCCAACACCCCGGCCCTGATCGGTGCCGGCGTGGCCGGGATGTCCGGTGGCAGCCAGGCCACGTCGAAGGACCTGGACTGGGCCGAGGGGATCCTCTTGTCGGTGGGATCGGTGGTGCGCCTCCCTGAGCGCCAACTCGACGCTGTCACCGGCGTCTCCGGCTCCGGGCCGGCCTACATTTTTCTGGTCGCCGAGGCCATGATCGAAGCCGGAGTCGCGGCCGGGCTTCCCCGGGACGTCAGCCACAAGCTGGTGGTCGCCACCCTGCTGGGGTCGGCCCGCATGCTCAGCGAGACCGGCGACGACCCGGCCGAACTGCGGGCGGCGGTGACGTCCCCGGGCGGTACGACGGCAGCCGGATTGCGCACGCTGGAGTTCAAAGCCGTCCGGTCGGCCTTCATCGAGGCGGTGGCGGCCGCGGTGGAGCGGTCGAGGCAGCTGGGCCGGTGACGGCCGGCCGCTCAACCGGGGCGGTACTGGCGATCGGGATCGGACTGGCCCTGGCCGCGGGGTTGGCCGCCTGCGGTGGGTCGGCCAAGGCCACCCCCACCACCACCACGGCGACCACCACGGCGACGACGACCACGACGCTGGCCCCGGCCCAGGCCACCGCGCTCAAGCCGCTGCTGTTGACAACTTCCGACTTCCCGACCGGATGGGCCCAGGACACGGCCAAAAACGCCGCCGCCACCAAGGGAACTCCGACCTGCGTGGCCAATCTGGTGCTGCTCAAGGGATCGGCAACCAGCGCCAGCGTGGTCTTCGCCAGCCCGGGTCAGAACCCGACCGCGGTCATCCAGACGGCGGGCATGTTCGCTCCCGGGCGGGCGGCGGCGTCGGTCAAATCGCTCAAGTCGAGCTTCGAGTCGTGCAACGGGGGCACCCTCCAGTCCGGCAGCGTGACGGCCAGCCTCAAAATCAAGCCGATCGTCGGGGTTTCGACCGGAGATGCCGGTTTTGCCGACCAGATGACCGTCACCGAGGGCAAGCAGTCCAGCTACCTGGATGTCCTCTATGCCGTCAAGGGATCCAACGCCGTCTTCCTCGGCTGGTCGACGACCGCCGCGGCCGTCACCTTCTTCACCCAGTTGGCCACCAAAGCCGTCGCCAAGATCTGAGGCCGGCTGGGTCCGAACCGACCCCCGCCCCTTCCATTAGGAGCCCTTGGCCGTGCGTCACCTCCACCACCCCTGCCGCGCCCAAATTCTCGCTTTCCCCATCAGCCACAGTGGCGTACAGTCGCCACAAGCGGAGGAAGGTGCATCACCGATGGAACAGCATGCGACAGCGCGGTTTCTGACCGTCACCGAGGTGGCGTCCACACTCCGGGTATCCAATATGACCGTTTACCGGCTGATCAACACGGGCTCGCTGGCCGCCGTCCGGATCGGCAAGTCGTTCCGGATCCGCGAAGACGACCTCAACCGGTACCTGGCGCAGCAGTACACCAAGGCCGGCTGAGGCGGCGGGAATTCCGAGTCCGGTGACGGGCCCCGCTTCGGCGCCCGCCATCTATTTCCTGTCGGATTACGGCACCACTGACGAGTTTGTCGGCGTGGTGCGGGCTGTCCTGCAGGTGGGCGCCCCCGGGGTGCCGGTCATCGATCTCTCCCATCACGTACCCCACTTCGATGTGGCGGCCGGTGCCGCCACGCTGCTCCGGGCGGCGCCCTACCTGGGTCCCGGTGCCGTCCTGGCGGTGGTCGACCCCGGGGTCGGAACCTCTCGGCGGGGAGTAGCCCTCCGGGGCGGTGGCCAGGACGCGGGTCAGGCCGGCGGCGAGGTGCTCGTCGGGCCGGAGTGGTGGGTCGGCCCTGACAACGGCCTGCTGCTCCCGGCCATCGAGTCCGTGGGGGGCATCACCGCCGCCCATGTGCTGAACACCGAGCCCGGCTCGACCTTCGACGGCCGCGATGTATTCGCCCTGGCGACCGCCCGGCTGGTGGCCGGCGGCGACCCGGTCTCGCTGGGTGGGGAGGTGGACCCCGCCTCGCTGGTACGCCTCCCGGACCTGGTTCCCGACCATTTCGAAGGCGCGGTCCTGGTGACGTCGGTGACCCACATCGACGGCTTCGGCAACGCCCAGTTCCATGCCGGGCCGGACGACCTCGACCGGTTGGCGGTGCCGCTCGGCTCCCGGGTGGAGGTTGAACTGGCGTCGGG